>JAGBGU010000016.1 GCA_017935785.1 Bacteroidaceae bacterium | reverse complement strand
GTGTGATATTAAAACGGGCAATCCCTAATATATCGCTAAAGGTGGCTGGCTATCCGTGCTTGAGGGATTTGTATCTCGAATGGAATCTAAAATAGGAACCGCCGTATGCCGAACGGCACGTACGGTGGTGTGAGAGGTCGGAAAACGAAAGTAGGAAGAAAACTGCTTCGTTTTCCTCCTACTCGATTGAAATATAATTGGCGTCTGTTAAGACGCGGACACCGATACCCCGAACAAGTTGCCTTTCCCCGTCTTCCAGACGTTTTTGTGGATAAGAACATTATTCCACGGGTTCGAACCCGCGGCTATTCGCCCTTTGGGCATCCCGTCTTCCAGACGTTTTTACTCATAGCTCACCACTCACAACTCATTGCTCAAGGCTCAAGGCTCATTGCTATCTACTCCCCTCCATAGAGGGAGGGGCTGGGGGGAGGGTCCCCTCACTTCCCATACTCCTCAGCGGGGATGTCATATTGCAGCAACACCTTTCCGCTGGAGGCACTAAGGTAGATACATTTGAAGTTGGCCTTTTCCTTCTTCACATCGCGCAGGGTAACAGAGTTTCTGATATCCTTTATCAGTGTTTCCCTGTGCGCCGCCACCACATCATCAGAGTAGAGCGAGTCAAAGTCCAGAAAACCGTGCAGCGAGTAATAGTAGTACAGCGTGTGAGTGGTCTTGTCAAACGCCATACTGTCCAGCATGGTGTCCTGGTCCACCTCCATTGGGCACAGCTTGGCCGTGTTTTCCCTTGTCTCCCTTACCATTCTGTCGCCGAAAGACTCCTTTTTGCAGCTGCATACCGATGCCATCAGGGCAGCAATGCACAATATCCTGTAATTTGTCATGTTCCTCTTTTTTCTGCAAAATTAGTCAATGTTATCCATTCCGTCTTGATTTATGTTAAGACTTTTGCCCAAACAGCCTCCATTTTGAACTTTTTCGCCACATTATTTGTTCAGTTTAAAAGAAATATATACCTTTGCAGCCGTTTTAAAGACAGTTGTTTAAGTAAAAAGATTTATGAACGAAATGATTGGAACAAATGCCGGTGCTATTTGGACTGCACTGAGCGAGAATGGTGCAATGAACACCAAGGATTTGAAGAAAGTAGCAAAGATTAAGACTGACAAGGACCTGTATCTGGCAATGGGCTGGTTGCTCCGCGAGGACAAGATCAATGTAACTGAGGCTGACAAGGTAATCACCGTAGAGCTGAAGTAATCAGTATCTCAAAAAGGTTCAAAACCACTAAAGACCCGTAAGGATTCATTTCCCCGCGGGTCTTTTTTTTCATGTACCTAATCAAAGGGATTACGGTTCGCCAAGAAACTTTTCAATAACCTGCACTTGTCTTGGCGTGAGTTTGCGCTTGTTCTCTTTGTACCCCACAGCCTTCAATGCAGCAAGAAGGCCTCTTGTCAGTCTGATTTCTTCGCGGAAAAGATGGACAGCCGACTTGTAGCTATGGTCTGGATAGTACTGCATGGCAAGTTTGCCGAACTGTCCACAGAATTTTCTCTTGACCATTCTGTTGTACATAATAAATCTGCTGTAACGATGTAACCTTGTAACGCCTTTCTACATATTTTTCAGATATAACCCGTTTTGTGTGTCATGCACAACCTTGCCTCTGAAAACCCATTGCCTCAGCGTTGATTCGGCTTTTTTAGGGTCTTTCCCTTGCTGCTCATACAATCCGTACACATCAGCCTTTGTAAATGTGTCTGGCAAGAGTGAGAACATGTCTTGTGCACTGGTTTTGGGACTTGGCGTGAATGTATTGTTCGCCTTTCTGATTTCCGCACCGAAGAAATGCATTTTGCACCACAGGTCGTACTCTACGCTCCATGTGGCAAAGTCTTCAATCTCCTTCGTCCACTTTTCACCTTCCATGATATACAGCACCATGGCTCTCCAGAATCCGCTCAATACGGCTCTTCCAATGAACATCTGATACACTTTGTCGTTGTATTGACGGGCACGTTCTGCAAGGAATTTTTGCATATTGATTGCCCATTTTTTGGCTTCTTCCAGATTGTAGGTGCCCGAGGCTTGGCGCAAGCGCTCTATGTAGGGTTGAAGGCTTTCCTTGTATTCGGGGGTGTAGTTGTCGAACACTGGGATTGTAGCTCCCCAGTCGTCCTCTTCCTTGATAATGGTGGAGAGGGTGAGACGGTCCAGGGTTCCGGTATTCAATTCATTCTTAAAGAAGCTTTTGGCCACCTGTGGTGTGGTGCTTGCATTCCAGTTCCATCGCAGGGGTGCAATCTTGCTCACCGAATCAATGCCCACACGCTCTTGCCCGAAATCAGCTCTGTCATAGGCCAGACGAATAACATCTATGCTTTCCGTACCATTCCCGTTGAGGCGCTTCATCATATCCAATTCCTGCATTTTGGTGTAAAGGGGATGACCGTCTGACTCTGCAAGCAACTGCACGAACGCAGCTGTGGTTGTGTTGGGCTGGATAATCTGAATGGGGCAGCCTGTGGGTCTTTTCGGCTTGTCCTTCGTTGTGCTACGGGTTGAACATTCCTGTTTCCACTTGTCAATGATAGCTCTGTTTGGTTCATCCCGTGACATTATTAATTCCAAAATGCACTCAAGGGGATAGTCCATGCATGATTTTCCGCTTCCAAATTCGGCGATGAGCAGAGCCATGAAGGCAGGTTCGGAAACACGCTCGTTTGCGTAGATGAAACTCACATTGCGCAAATGAGTGCCATATGCTGGGAATAATCCCATCGCAAGTGATGGTTGCGCCTCTTTGGGGGTGCCGAATATGGCGGCCTTTACGGAAGAGGGGAGGTATGCGCCATCGGGTAACTTTGGGCAGCAGGTGTTGGCATACACGCCTTGCATGCTTGCTGTAATCGTATCCATCATGCGCTTAAAGGCTGGGTTGTGATACTCTGGCCGGCATCCGCTCTCAACGGTGTTGTTGAATTCCGCTTCATCTTGTCCGTAACGGGGGAGAATGGTCTTCAAACGCTCCGGGTTGCGGCCGTAGTGATAAGTCAGCATGATGGTCAAATTCAGCAGAAAGGCGTTTCGCTCTCCTTCTTGTGGTTCACCGCCCAGCGCCTCTTCTGCCATTTCCACAATGCGTTGGTCTACAGCCCGTATGTTTGAAGGACAGGGTGCGGTATACGGCATCAGCAGTTTGGGGGTAGGGCAATCGCTGGTGTATGGCTTTGAAGTCTTATTGCTCTTGTCCCAGGCCTCGTGTGCGCCGGAATAGGGTTCATACCCAGCGTTAAAGAAATCCTCGCTGACATAAAGTTGCTGTTCGTCTGATACCATAAATAGGAAATGTTCCACGCTTAGGACACTCTCATCGGGTACCTCGCCAATGGCCTTGGAAAACGCTTCCGAGGCTTCCCATGCCGTCATGCCCTTTGGAATGTTGTGGAGCACATGTGTGCCCCCTCTTGGACTTTCCTCCACCAGAAGAATCTTCCATTTCCCTTCCTTCTCCAGCGCCAAGGCTTTTTCCATAATTTCACGGCTCCGCCCCTTGTCCTGGTCATAATCTTCCATCACACGCATGAGCGGCTGCAGGGCGTTCTCCTCCTTGCGCTTGTTGTCTTTAAAGAGGCTGCAGTTTGGTGTCCAGTAAGGCAGTTTCTTCTTCACTTCCTGTTGCTCGGTCTCGTCTTGTATTGCGCGGATATGCTTGATGGCATCACGCAACTCGGGTCTGCGAGTCTCCCAGTTCTCCTTTATCATCGGGGCCGCAATCCCTTTGTGGGTTCCATAGCAGGCGAAACGCTCTGATGTAGCATCATTCAGTGCATGACCAACACTGTTTCTAATGTTTGCCTCGGTTAAATGTACGAGGTCTTTTCTGTAATTTTTCATAATCGAAAAAATATTATAAAATGATGGCGCAAAAGTACAGACTTCGCAAAATATGAACGAGGGAAAAATGCGGGAATATTATGGCCATAATGGGAAAAACGCGGGAAAACATAGCATAGCACATTGACAATGAATGTATTAACAACAAAAAAGGCTTCTCGCTGATTGAGAAACCTTTTGCTGATTTTTTTCTTCTTACGACAAACTTTATTTTCTTGAATGTGGTTTTATAGCTTGTTCAATATCATATTCCAAGTCGTCAAATTCTTTTATATAGTTCAACTCTTTACTCCCATTTCTAAGCTCGTTGATTGCGTTTGCAATGGTTTTTTCCTTGGCTCTGAGAGTTATACCACAACGACTCTTAAAGAATTGTATAATTTTATTTGCTGATGTATTTTTATCGATAATCTTATGTTTTTTCCAATATTTGTCGCAATAATATATGGCGCCCAATATGATATTGCTCATATCTCCAGCCAGCGTCTTGTCTTTGTCTTGCAAGAGTGTGTTAAGCGTGTCTGCCCACATTTCCTCATCGTGAGGGTTGCGGAAAATTGATTCATGAATCACGTCCTGACTACGTATTTGTGCTTTGAAGCGGTCGCTTTGTCTTTGCTTCTTTATTTCTTTAAGCGTTAGTTTGAGGGCTTGTCGGTCTTCCTTTTTTCCATATTCAAAAGAACGCCTAAAGCCTACAAAAGCTTTTTTACCTTTTGCTGTCAGGTTATAATTGGGCTTTTTTGTTGCACATTTTAATAGCTCCATATGCATTTCAGCTTGGTCAAAGACAGGGCCGCTCCTGAAAAACTGCAGGCATGCGAGTGCTTCATCTGACAAATCGTCTTCAATTAGCTTTATGAGCATTTGTGTCTTCATGGATTCAGGCGAAGAACTCTTCATCAGCCGCATGGACATGGCTAGTACCATTTCTGCCATCATTGGGCTGCGTTCTCCTCTTTTGGCAACTTGCTTGTATCTTTTATGGTGTATTTCAGGCCTAATGGTGTGAAGCGCATGCAAAGCAATCATGTATGCATCGTTAAACATGTCGGTGATTATTTCTTCCGTATATTCTTCATCCATCTGAACAATGGCGTAATAGAAAGCATTGTTGATGCAACGATTGTTGTACACATCGCAGTCATCAAGATTTGCAAAAGGCTTTGTTTTAAGCTTATTATCCTTTAGATATGAGTCAAGGAACATACATGCTTTTTCTGCAGGCACATAGCTTATAAGTTTATCAATTGTAGGAGCAGAAACTCCAGAAAATAAATTTTGTGGTGTAGTTACCATAATATTTGTTTTTGCCACATCATTAGTTCAGTGGCATATTTAAGCACAAAAATATAGTAAATTCTTGGTTCTGCAAATATATCTTTAGCTTTTTAAGCATTCTGAGACTTTACTTTATAATGAAACAACAAAATACAGGCCAACATCCGCCATCATTAAAAAATATTTTGTATATTTGCAGAGGGTTTGAGGTTTACTCGACCCAAATTTTTATTGAATCGAAAGTTGGCGTTCAACTTTTTGTCTTTAGATTCGGGAATGTAGGAAGTTCAAGAATCAGCGTTTGACACAAGAGACAAAGAAGGTGAATGCTCGCGCTATAGCGTGGGCTTTACTTATCTTGTGTCATGGGCATTTCCTACAGCCTCCGAATGTGATAAGTCATTGTTCACGCTTCTTTTGTATGTAGGAAACTGTATTTTTTTTGTCATACTTTAAAATTATAAATGTTATGGAAAATTCAAAAGGCTACGTGTATGTAATGGTTAACCCCGCAATGAACGGAGTTGTAAAAATTGGCATGACAACCAAACACCCTGATGAAAGAGCAAAAGAACTCTCTTCTGCCACAGGTGTTGCTATGCCATACATAGTTATTTATAAAAGAGAATTTCAAAATTGTGCCTTAGCGGAAAGATTGGTTCACTCAATTCTTGAAGAAAAAGGTTGCCGCGTAAACAATAATCGAGAGTTTTTCCAGATAGACCCAACCGAAGCCATAAATTTGATAAACAGCATCCCTGATAACGAACCATTAGCCACTATCAATAATGATGCGGATGAGGAGGAAGAAGAAGAAAATTTGGCAAAGTCATATTTTGAAGCGGGTTTAGACAGTCTTTTGGGAAGAAACGATACGTTTATTGACAAAGATGAAGCACTGTCATGTTTTAAGAAAAGTGAAAGTTTGGGGTATCACCAAGCTCTTTTGCAAATAGGAAAAATATATAAAGAATATAATGATATAAAGTCTGCAATTAGCTATTTTAAGCAAGGAGTAAAATTCGATGCAAGATGTTATGCCGAATTAGGAAAAATATATATGGATGAGGATTCCAGAGCATTCAATCCGCAAAACGCCATACTTGCCTGGAACAAATATTTTGAATATATTGCTAATCTCAACGCAACTGACCAAATTACAAAATGGAGTTGGGATGAACTGGAACTTGGCAAAGATATTTATGAATACCTTAGTTACTATATTGAGGATGAGATTTCTGATGATATAATAGAAATCTTAAAACCCGTATCTAGCTATATCGAAAGCGAGATTGTATATAAAAAAGAAGATAGTTGCGCAGAACTTATAGAAGAAGAAATTTTACCAATGCTTATAGATGCTACAGACTATAAGCTAAAGAATTTTTATGAAGGTAAGCAATTATTCAAAGAAGGCAATGATACTGACCATGAAGAAGAACTTCCACTTGCTTTATCATATTATGAAAAAAGTGCAGATTTGGGATTTTTAAGGGCACATATAACACTCAGTATAAATAGTTATAAAATATCACAATCCGATAAATTAAGGTTTGCTCGCAATTATAAAATCGAAAACGAATGGAAAAAATTCTATAACCAGGTATATGATTCAAGGGATAACCTCAGGCCTATAGAAAAAAGAGAAATCTTAGATGGGTTTATGGATATGTTTTCATTCGCCTTAGAAAATGATAAAACGGATTTGTTACACCCGTATTTTGCATATTTGGCAATATACTTAGGATTGGTGGTGCATTATGGAATGCAAATTGAATATGAGAATAAGCATATAAATGATGCGCCAATGTTTATGGATATGCTAGATGATGTAGATGAGTTCACTCTTGATTTAGTGAAAAGTGCATACAAAGAAGCAAAATTTGAAAAAATCAGAAAACTCCAAGATGTACATTCTTATATTTCTGGTGTAATAAGAGACGTCCAAATTTCGGGCGGTCGTACACAATTCTTCCGATTAGAAGAATTTGAATACTAGAACATATAGGTAACGGACAAAGTTTCTCTGCAAGCTCGACAATACTTTGTCGAACTATGAACTAAACATTCTTGCCTGTGTGTTGCCATATAGAGGTTTTGCTTATTCGGTGTTACACGTTACAGCGTTACGCTGGGTAAGCAAACCTTATACATTTAGCAAGACTCATATATACATATCTTTTGTGTATATATTCAAGTGCTAACATGTAAAACAAAAAATCCTTTTTTAATATAAAAGAAACAAAACATTTGTTTTGTATTATATTCATATCTGAAAACAAATAGTGTAAGAAAGAGACTGTATTCATGTGTAACACCGTAACACTGTAACCTTGTAACGCTGTATGTGAAGTGTACAAAAGAAAGAATACAAATATTTTTTCTTACACACAATCAGTCTGTTACAAGGTATAAAACCCTTTAAAGTATTTTATTTTACAAACGGGAAATAATAATTAATATCTTTGCAATGATTAATTGTTTAACCCCTGTCGGAGTAAATCTTGGTTCCGTTCCCCACCTCCGGCAGACAAACTAAAAGCTTATCTTGGGGAATGGGACAATGCAAATTATGGCAATACCTTATTCATTGGCCCTCAGACTGGCCAAACCCGGATTTCCCGAAAAGGGGAACAAAACTTATCCCGTTGCCCAGTACTATCAGCTGCTCGACCTGGGTAAGATGGCAGCCCACATGGCGGGTCATGCCAGCAAATATAGCAAGGGCGACATCATGGCGGTGACCACAGAGCTAACTTCCTGTATCAGAGAGCAATTGCTCCTGGGCAATAAGGTTCAGCTTGGCGACCTTGGCGCCTTCTCGGTAACCCTCATCAGCAATGGCGCGGACAATGCGGAGAGCTTCAGCACTGGGCTGATTAAACAGGTAAAAGTGCACTGGGAGCCCAGCAACGAGTTCAAGGACCTGCTCAACGATTGTGTGTTTGAGTATGTAGGAACCCGCGAAGCTCAGGCTGCTGCAAGAAAGGCTGAAAAAGAGCGCCTGAACGAAGAGGCCACCATTAAGCCCGGCGAGGAGGACAATGCTGAGGATGAAACCCCAACCCCTGACGTGCCTGACACTGGCGGCACTGGCAATACCCCTCCCAGCGGCGAGGATGATGACGAAGGTCTGGCCGGGTAAGGGATTTTCTGGAAATACCAGAGAAACCGGCTAATCCAAGGCAAAAAAAGCACCGCACCTCAGTTGTAAGCGCTGGGGTGCGGTGTTCTGCTTAATATAGTTGTTTATGAAAGAAGAATTTTAGATTTCGGTGTCCATATAGAGGAAACGCTTGATGCTCTTCTTGGGAGTCTTTTCAAACTCCTTGTCCATTACCTTTATGCCGCTGAGCTGTGCATAGTTGGGGATGTTGGGGTTGAGCTCCTTGCGGTTCTGTTCCATAATGGCCTTTACATCGTCTGGGGTGAGTCCCAGCTTTGTCACCTGCTCCTGGTCGGGATATACCAGTCCGTAGAGCTTATGGGTCTGTTTGTTCTGAATGACCACGCACTCTTGTACAAGGGTCATGTTGGAGAGCTTGTCTTCAATCTCCTCGGGATAGATGTTCTGTCCGTTGGCTCCCAGCAGCATGTTCTTGCTGCGGCCTTTGATAAAGACATTGCCGTCCTTGTCCATCACACCCAGGTCGCCTGTGTGGTACCATCCTTCACTGTCAAGGGTGGCGGCTGTGGCTTCCTCGTTCTTGTAGTATCCAAGCATTACGTTGAGTCCGCGGGTAAGGATTTCTCCCGCTATGTTCTGGGGGTCGGGACTGTCAATCTTAAGTTCTTGGTTTACAACCACCTTACCGCATGATGTGGCCACTGATTCCTTGAAGTCGCTGTAGGTGATGATGGGGGCGCACTCTGTAGCTCCGTAGCCGATGGTGAAGGGGAACTTAATGTCGCGCAACAGGGTTTCCACGTCCTGATTGAGGGCTGCTCCTCCAATGATAACCTCGTAGAAATTGCCTCCCAGCGCTGAAGTCAGCCCCTCGCGTATCTTCTTCTTTATGCTGTCTCCGATAACAGGCATCTTCATGAGAAGCTTTACCTTGGGGTCCTGAATCTTGGGCATGATGGACTTTCTGACAATCTTCTCCATAATGAGGGGCACCATGACGATGATGACGGGCTTAACCTCGGCAAGTGCTTTGAGAAGGATGGTGGGAGAGGCCATCTTGGTAAGGAAATTGATGTGCATTCCGCTGATGAACTCAAAGAGGAACTCGAATGCCATTCCGTACATATGGGCCATGGGGAGCATGCTGAGCACACGGTCGCCGGGCTTTACAAAATGTCCGATGGCACCAATGCCAAACTCTATGTTGCTGGACAGCGCACGATAGGGTATCATTACACCCTTGCTGTTGCTGGTGGTGCCGCTGGTATAGTTGATTACGGCCAGTTCTTCCGGCTCACACTGGTGGTACTGTACATCCTGGGGGCGGAATGTATTGGGGAATCTTTCTCCGAAGAGCTTGTTCAGGTTTTCGCGTGCCTGAACCAGATTGTCGTTCTTGCTGGAGAGTATCTCATAGTCGTTTATGCCAATGATACCTGTAAGACCCGGCATGGCTGCCGCATCAAGATTGGCATACTCGCGCTCGCCCACAAAGAAGAGCTTGCTCTCGCTGTGATTGACAATGTCATGTACCTGATTGGGATGGAACTCGTGCAGAATGGGTACTGCCACAGCTCCGTAGGTAACTACTGAAAAGAAAGCCATTCCCCAGCGTGAGGAGTTCTTTCCGCAGATAGCAATCTTATCCCCCTTCTGTATGCCGCTCTGTTCAAAGAGAATATGTAGTTTTTCTATTACACGGGCAACGTCCTTATACCGGAATGTATTGATTCCGTAGTCTGACAAAGAGGGTAATTCCCAATGTTTGCGGATTGAATCCTGCAACATCATATTAAAAGAAGGTACATTTTTCATCTTGTTTTGCTGCACAATTTTGTTATTTGTGTGCAAATTTATGCTATTTTTTGCATACCGCCAAACATTTTGTGCAAAATTTTCACATTCTTGTACCAAAAATTTTACTACCAATGCGTATGAGTGTGCTACCGTTTGAGATGGCAATGGGGTAATCGTCACTCATGCCCCATGACTTTTCGGCAAATTCGGTATTGTCAGCAAAGAAGCTATTTTTTAGAGAGTTAAAAAGGGTGTCGGCCTTATGGAACTCACGGTTTATCTGCCCTTCATCATCCACATTGCTGGCCATGCACATGAGGCCGCAAACGCTTACCGACTGGTACTGTTCAAGCCTGTGGCTCTGCAGCAGTTCAAGGAGTTCAGCCTCGGTAAAACCATATTTTGTCTCTTCCTGTGCAATATGAAGCTGAAGAAGGCAGGGGACAATGCGGCCGCAGCGCGAGGCCTGCTTGTCAATCTCTGCCAAAAGGCGCTCGCTGTCCACTGCATGGATAAGGGATACATAAGGCACAATGTACTTTACCTTATTGGTCTGCAGATGGCCTATGAAGTGCCACTCTATATCCTTGGGCAGTTCGGCAGCCTTGCGCTGAAGTTCCTGTACATGGCTCTCTCCAAAGATGCGCTGCCCTGCCTCATAGGCTTCCATAATGGCAGAAGAGGGATGGTACTTTGAGACAGCCACCAGCCTTGTCTGTGGGGGAAGCTGTGAGAGAATCTCCCTGATGGTATCCTGTATGCGGCTCATCCTTGCTGGTCGTCGTCAGCCAATTTGTAGCGGTAGACATCCATAACAGGACTTTCTGCCACGGAAACAATCACATAGTCGCCCAAGGTGCCTTCCATAGCCTTGTCAAGCGCCTTTACGGCATCCCTAAGGTCAATGGCCTGTACCATCATCATCTGGTTGGCACGCTTCTCTGCGCCGGTCTTCTCATCAAGGGTGATAAAGGCCACCTTGCACTTGAACCAGCGGTCTGCCAGCCCGTCGTTGCTCTCAAAGAGTTCTGCAATCTTGGTGCGACGGATGTCTGTAACGGTAAACTCGCCTCCCATAAAGGGTTCTATCTCCTCAATAAAGCGCCGCTCAGCCTCAGTGAAGCTCAGGGCATCCACAAGATAGGTTTCCGTTACCTGTTTGCTCAGACCGTTCTCCATGGTCTTGTCATATCTTACCTTACATTCGAACCATTCCATAATATTTTGTTTTTGTATTTACTTTGTTGTTGTTGGGTATTGTCTTATTTGTTGAATAGTCTCTTAATCAAGTCCTGGCGCCCTATTTGTTTTAGGCGCTGCATAATCCTTTTCTTCTCCTCGGGCTTGTACCAGAAGAAGAACATGCGCTGTGTCTGTTTCTCTGCCGGCGACTTTGCGCTGTATACCCGCTCCATTGTGTAGGGATGGTAACCCGTAGCCCAGGCTACCGTACTGACGGTCATTGGGGTGGGTGTGAAGTCCTGTACCTGTTCCAGGTGGAAGTCGAGGTTCTTTGTCTCGATGGCCAGTTCTGCCATATCAGCTTCGGTGCACGCGGGATGACTGCTGATGAAATAAGGTATTATCTGCTGTGCCAGCCTCTCCTTGCTGCAAATGCTGTCAAAGATATGCTTGAAGCGTACAAACTGGCTGAAAGAGGGCTTTCGCATAACTTGCAGCACTGTATCGCTGGTATGCTCGGGAGCCACCTTCAGACGCCCGCTTACATGGTTTACAATAAGTTCGCGTATATACTGGCGGTTGGCCTTGTTTATTTCAGGGTCGGCATACTCATGCAGGAGCATATCATACCTTACACCGCTTCCGATGAAGCTCTTCCTGACCTGAGGCAGGGCATCAACGGCCTTGTATATGTCAAGCAACGGACGAGGGTCTGCATTAAGATTGGGGCATATCCTGGGATGGATGCAACTGGGACGCTTGCACTTTTCACAAAGCTCCGCATTGCTTCCTCTCATGGCATACATATTGGCGCTTGGGCCTCCCAAATCACTTAGGTAGCCTTTGAAATCGGGCATCTGCACTATCTTCTTTACTTCGGCCAGAATGCTTTCCTTGCTTCTGCTCACAATGAATTTCCCCTGATGGGCGCTGATGGTACAGAAGGCACAGCCGCCAAAGCATCCGCGATGGAGATTCACGCTGAACTTTATCATTTCATAGGCCGGTATGCGCTTGCCCTTGTACTTGGGGTGGGGAAGCCTGGTATAAGGGAGGTCGAACGAGTGGTCCAGCTGCTCCTGGGTAAGAGGCGGATAGGGCGGATTGACAACCACCCACCTGCTGCCATGTCTTTGCAGCAGCCTGTGTGCATGGATGCGGTTGCTCTCTTCCTCAATATGTCTGAAGTTCTCGGCATGGAGCTTTCCGTTCTTCACACTCTCCTCAAACGGATGCAGCACAATGTCTTTGTCATTTATATTGCCGGGGATTTCATTTTCCCTGTACACTGAAACTGTCTGGGGTACAGAATGTGCTGTCTGTACAGCCTCGCGGAAAGTCTTGGTAGTGATAAAGGCTTCGCCGTTCTCATCATAATGCAGCGCGGGATGGGATGAAGAGATACATTCCTGCAGTCTGCGGCACAGTTCTATGGTGGGCTGTTCTCCCATGCCGTACACTATCATGTCGGCACCACTCTCAATCAGAATGCTTGGCTTGTAGGCTTCCTTCCAGTAATCATAGTGTGTGAGTCTGCGCAGGCTGGCCTCAATGCCTCCCAACACAACGGGTACGTCCGGATAAAGTTCCTTCAGTATTTTTGTATAGACAACAGTAGGGTATTCGGGACGCATGTCATGCCTTCCGTCAGGGCTGTAGGCATCCTCGCTTCTGAGTCTTCTGGCTGCAGTATATTTGTTTACCATACTGTCCATACAGCCCGGGGCCACACCAAACCACAGACGTGGACGGCCCAGACGTTTGAAGTCTCTGTAGTCGCCATGCCAAGAGGGTTGGGGCACAATGCAAACCCTCAGACCCTCGGCTTCAAGGACACGGCCTATTACTGCCGCGCCAAAACTGGGATGGTCTACATAGGCATCAGCACTGAACAATATCACGTCGGCACAGTCCCATCCACGAAGGTCCATTTCCTTGCGTGTGGTAGGGAGCCAATCAGACAACATAGGCAATGACATAATCCTGCTCTTTTATGATGAAAGAAGAAGAAAAAGAGTGTTTGTTCCTATTCTTCTACGGTTGTCTCCTCGCCCTCATGCTGTGTTTTCTCCCATTCAATGTACAGGAGAATAAGCTGGTGTAGGCCAAAGGCTTTCATGTTTTTATGAAAAATAACATTGCTGCAAAGGTCTACAAGGTCTGCGTCGTTATGATTGCTTTCCAAAAGCGACTTTACATTCAGACGGAGTTTGTCAAGCACTTCCTCGCTGACAATGCCGTTGCTGTCAAGCAAATCAGACAAAAGATTGTAACGTTCTATTGTCTGCAACTGGGTTTCGCTGACTAACATCGCGCGCGAACCTTTTATATTACATATAATCTGAAACATATTTATATAGGTATTATAATATTAGGTTATCGGTTTAACAGGAACTGGGTGGCGGCATAAAATATGCTGCGCCTTACTTCCACATCGGTAATGCTTTCAAGCGGGAAGCCAAAAGCCAGACTGTGATAGTCTGCACCTTGGTAGGCTACTGCTGCAGAAACACCGGCAGGACGGTAAGCCATGGTGGGGAAAGCCCCTCCTACGGGAGAGATAACATCCATTCGGGGCACTGGATAGCGCACTTCGTTCATTCTGCCATATACGGTAAGTTCTGTGTTCATTCCGCTCACAAAAGTAATGCTGTCATTGGGCTGCACACCAGTAAGCTGGTATTTGAATATGTCTGCCGTAAACTTTTGTTCATCAGCGGCCATCATGTCTGAACCTATATAGGCTCCGCTTACCATTACATTGCCTCCGGAAAGGGTGAAATGGGTAAGAGACTGACGGAGGGCAGGGGTAAATGTCTTGTATATACGGCTGCTGTATCCGTCTACTTTCTGTGCGCCCATAATCACATCAATGAGCTGGTATTGGGTAACAGGCACGCGTTCTATGGCAGATGAAGAGCAGGAGCCAATGTTGCAGCGCAGCGTACTGCAGATGTCATTGGCATGAAGGCTGGTGAAGTTGTGCGTATTGCCGGCTACTATCACTCCTTCAAGTTCTTCTCCGCTTTCTCCCATGTTTTTGCCTATACGGTTCATGTCAAAGTTGAACTGTGCCCCGCAATAGCCCGGCATCTTGTTGTCCACCACACCGGGGTCCTGATAAATGTCAAACCCCTGCATCTCTGGTGTGTCCACCGGCTGCGGACCTGCCACACGCTGGAAACCATTTACTATCAGTACTCTGGGGGCATCGTTTCCCATAGACTGTGCACAAACTTCCTCACTCATCAGGCTGCATCCTCCGGAATTAAGGGCAGCAACCTTAAAGTAATGCATCTGTTCCGGTTGCAGGTCAATGGTTACACTGGTCTTTCCGTTTATTACCGTTCCATTGTCGTAGCCTTCATTGCCAATCCTGGTATAAATGATATAGGATTCGGGGTCTGCACTGGGGTCTTGAGGGTCGTATGTGGGAGTCCAGCTCAGTTCTACACGATTGTTGATGGGGTCTACATGAGCAGCCACATCCGTTACGGGAAGGGGTTGTGTGGCTACGTTTTCAAGCCTGTACACTTCAGAAAGATACTGAAGTATGCCCTTGTAGATTGCTCTTGCCATAACAAACTTGAAGTAGGGGTCGTGTCCGCGGTACAAATCCCAGAAATTCTGATGGCTAAGGGTTTCAAGTATGATACCTGGAATCAGCGGTTCACGGCTTTCACCATAATTCTTGTCATACATCTGCCTGCGCGTCCACTGTCCGAAGTTTATGTCCATGTCTTTCTTTATATGGCTCATAATCATGTCAACAAGGTCTCTGCTTGTCAGTCGGCTCAAACCAGCTCCGGTAACACCGTTGTTCCAGTCTGTTGTATAGATACCAAGCGTTCCGATATGGGTGTGGTCTGGTCTCCATCCGGCATCGCTGTGCACACCCAGACTAAGTTCAAGAGGCACACAAAGTCCGCTGTCACCTGGCAGATAGACACTGCCCCTGGCTACATAATTGGCAACCAAAGGACGGCTTTTGATATCGTCGCTATAGTCATCCGCGCTTTCAAAGGGAGAATAGATATGGTATGGCACTCCAGCCCATTGTGAATAGTAGCGGCTTCCTTCAAGGAATCTGGGCAAACCGCTGCCAGAGCCTGAACTCATCCCAGGGGACATACGGGCCACATTTCCCATTCCTCCGCCAAAACGCACGCAATCTGCAGTGATTACACCGCGGTAGTTGCTTTGGTTGCTCAGCATAACACAATTGTCATAGGGGTTGTCTTGGGCAAAGTCAAATGTCCCCAGATACACCCATGTTCCGCCTCCCATCTGCTGGTTCACCCTGAACGTCGTGTTTATACCTCTGTGGCGAACAATATATGTGGCGTCACTTACGCTGTTAGGCAGGGTCTTGTATGATACATAGACTGCATACTCGCCTTCCTGCGGTATCTGAGGCAGCCATGAGATGGAACTAAGGTCGCGTTTGCCCGACTGTGCTTCAATCATTCTTGCACTACCGTCCTCAAACGGAGATTCATGGTCAAAATACCAGTCTCTGACATGGGCGAATCCCATTCCTGCGTCAGTCCACTCATATTTACCGTTCTGTTCGGCATAGGTTCCGTTCTTGTTTGGGGTATCATTGTCTACCAGCACCTCGTTTCTTTGCCAGTCTCTCTCACGCGGAGTGAATACCACGGCACCTGCGTTCTGCAGCATTGGAATGAGATAGGGGACAACTATGGTTTGAGTAAACAAATCCTCCGTGGTACAGAATAAATGCGGACGCTGCCATTCCCACTTCTTTTTTCCTACGTGATAGAATTTACCGTGACTCGCCCAAACGCATAGATGTCTGTCCTGAAGTCCGTTCTCAATCTTATAGGGCAGGCTCATCGGTGTTACCCAGGGATTGCCTTTGAATAATCTCTTCTTGGGATAGAAACGAAGGGAATCGTTTTTGTCCTGCCACATGGAAATGGGGGTCAGATTCTGGATTGGAAACCCTTTGGCATAAATCATCAACTGCCATGTATTATAGGGTTCCGGCAATATTTGCTGCACTTCCTGATAAATCTGGCTTACAAGTTCCGGGGTAAAGGGCTGCCCTCCAAAACTCTCACTGACATATATTGACAGTAAGGGTATTGAAGGGTCGGAAACCACATCCTTTACCGTTATCTTGTCTTTGCTTGTATAATTCGGATTTATGTAATTCTTGAAATATTCAGTCAGTTGGATTTTCAGTTTCTTGTTCTGCGCTTGTGCATAACCGGCAGTTGTGCACAATACACATAGAATTGCAGTAACAAAGATACGCAACATCTTGTATTTATTCATTTTACGGCAATTTATTTAAATAGCGAATTTATGAGGATGCTTTCCCTTGAACTGTGAAAAATACTCCTTTATTTCTTTCATTTCCTTATCAATGTCACCGGTAGGCACAAAAGTTCTGTGGCAGATTATTTTTTTCTGTTTGTAATCCAAGCCACAAAGTAGGATAGGGAGGTTTGCCTTAAGTGCAATGTAATAGAAACCACGTTTCCATTCAGGATTGGCGCTTCGTGTTCCTTCAGGGGTTATACATATCCTGAACTTTGGCATTTGCCTGGCCTGGTTGGCAATGACGTCGGTTGTCTTCATCTTTTTATCTCTGTATACAGGAATACCGCCAATGGAGCGCATAAACGAGCCTATAGGCCAGAAGAACCACTCCTTCTTCATCAAAAAATTACAATGGAAGTCTTCGGCATAGCTGTACAGAAGCCCTACTATAAAATCCCAGTTACTCGTATGCGGAGCCAGGGCCAAAATGAATTTATTGGGCTTCTCTTCAGTAAAATCTGTAGAAAAGCCCATCCATGAATATAAAAGTGTACGACAGATTTTTTGTATCATGCCAATGTCTTGATTTGTCCTATGATTTCTTCAACACGGATAATGAATTCTTTCCTTAATTGTCTGAAATATACTTTACCGGATTGTGCACCCTGATGTGACACTCTGGACAACACTTCCCTTTGCAACAGCAGAATATTGTCCAACACATTTTCTGCATCCTTGAGGTTTGTGTTCTTCTGGCTATGAGATATCCATAAGCATTCTGCTATCAGTTCCTGTACCAGATAATTTATGTTCTTTTTCAATGTTCTTCTTTTCATAAATCTGCATGCTTAAATTGATTCTTCTTCAAAATTATGGAAAGTTTTCAAACTACACAACAAATACAGACAAAAAATGCGGGTTGCAATGTTTTTTTTCTTGTTTTGTTTTAATATGTCTTTACAAATCCGTAAATTTGCCATTGATTTTATACAAGCTTAAATATTTAATATTTTATAATTCAAAAAAATTAATGACATTCTTATGAAAAAGAGCGCATTGCAAATTGCCCGTGCTGCCTACCAGCCCAAGTTGCCCAAGGCACTGAAAGGTACAGTGGTAGCCAAAGAAGGTGCAGCAACCCAGAGCGTAGGAAACCAGGATGAAATCAAGGCTATGTTCCCCAATACCTATGGAATGCCTGTCATCACATTCGAGGAAGGTAACGCTCCCCAAATGGAAGCCATCAATGTGGGTATCATTCTTTCTGGCGGTCAGGCACCCGGCGGCCACAATGTAATCAGCGGACTTTATGACGGCGTGAAGACCTTGAATCCCAACAGCAAACTGTACGGATTCCTTATGGGTCCCGGCGGTCTGGTTGACCACAAATATGTTGAGTTCACAGACGAGTTCATAGATGAATACCGTAACACCGGTGGTTTTGACATCATTGGTTCTGGCCGTACAAAGCTTGAAAAGGAATCTCAGTTTGAAAGCGGAATTGAAATTCTGCGTGAACTTGGAATCAAGGCTTTGGTTATCATCGGCGGTGACGACTCTAACACCAACGCCTGTGTTCTGGCTGAATATTATGCAGCAAAGAATTATGGTGTACAGGTTATCGGATGCCCCAAAACCATTGACGGTGACCTCAAGAACGAGCAGATTGAAACCAGCTTCGGTTTTGACACTGCCTGCAAGACATATAGCGAACTGATTGGTAATATCCAGCGCGACTGTAACAGTGCCCGCAAATACTGGCACTTCATCAAGCTGATGGGCCGTTCTGCCTCTCACATCGCATTGGAGTGCGCACTCCAGACACAGCCCAATGCCTGTCTGATTTCTGAGGAAGTTGAGCAGAAGGAAATGTCTTTGAACGACGTAGTAACATACCTGGCACAGATTGTTGCTGACCGTGCTGCTGACGGAAACAACTTCGGAACTGTACTTATCCCCGAAGGTCTGATTGAATTCATTCCCGCAATCAAGAAACTTATTGCCGAGTTGAATGAAGTTCTCACTGACCCTGCAACTGGCGAGTCTCGTGAATTTGGAAGTGCAGAAGAGCAGATCAGTTTCGTTAAGGGCAATATTGCCGCAGACAACCTGGCTGTATTGGAATCTTTGCCCGCAGATGTGGCACGTCAGCTTTGCCTTGACCGTGACCCCCACGGCAATGTACAGGTTTCACTCATCGAAACAGAAAAACTGCTCAGCCGCATGGTGGCAGACAAGTTGGCAGAATGGAAAAAGGAAGGCAAGTACAATGGTAAGTTCTCAGCCCAGCACCACTTCTTCGGTTATGAAGGACGTTGCGCAGCTCCCTCTAACTATGATGCCGACTATTGCTATAGCCTCGGTTTCAATGCCAGCCGCCTGATTGCTAACGGTAAGACCGGATATATGTCAATTATCAAGAACACAACAGCTCCTGCTGAAGAGTGGATCGCCGGTGGTGTACCCATCACCATGATGATGAACATGGAGCGTCGTAACGGTGCCATGAAGCCCGTTATCAGAAAGGCTCTCGTTGAATTGGATGGTGCTCCCTTCAAGTTCTTTGCAGCAAACCGTGAGGAATGGGCCAAGAACACAGCATACATCTATCCCGGTCCAATCCAGTACTGGGGACCAACAGAAGTATGCGACCAGTGCACTAAGACATTGGCTTTGGAACAGAAGTAATTATATATGCCTATTAATATGTGCCGGAGTCTTCCGGCACATATATTTTTTTACAGAATGGCTTTTAATAAATCCGGAACAACCCTAAAATCAAATAATTATAACCGTAATTACAAGAAACGGAATACACAACCCCCAAAAAGGAAAAATTCAAAGCATAAAAGTTCTTCCTTCTTAAAATGGTTGAAAGGTATTCCTGTATGGGCATATTGGATTGGGGGAGCAGCCGTCTGCTGTGTTTATCTTGCAATAATATATTGTTTTTTTGTCAGTCCGCACAGTTTCAGATGGAAGGCATCGCACAAAGAAGCCATCTATCCGGTCGGTTATAATATTCGCGGTATAGATATAAGCCATTACCAGGGTGAGATAGACTGGGAAGTCCTCCGCAATGCAAGTTTGAACAATGACCCGGTAAGATTTGTTTTCATAAAGTCCACTGAAGGAATGACCCTCATGGACGAGCACTTCAACTACAATTTCTATCAGGCCAAGAAAAACGATTTTATTCGCGGTACTTACCATTTCTTTGTACCTGACATAGATCCGGTAAAACAAGCCCAGTTTTATTTGCATCAAGTACACCTTGAACCTGGAGATTTACCGCCGGTATTAGATGTAGAACATATTGGGAAAAGCAGCACTAAGGAATTGCAGCGTAACGTAAAAAAATGGTTGGACATAGTAGAAAAACGCTATGGCGTAAAACCAATACTATACACAGGCTTCAAATTTCGTGAAAAGTATTTGTCCGACCCGTTATTTGACCAATACCCATTTTGGATTGCTCATTACCACGTACCGGAACTTCAGTACAAAGGCGAATGGAAATTCTGGCAACATACAGATTGCGGCCAGTTAGATGGCATTAAAGGAGATGTAGACTGCAATATCTTTAACGGTTCCTTGCAAGAACTCACAAATCTTACTTTAAAAGAATAGAAATAGTATTATTAAAAGATTCCAGTAAACATAATGCCGATAATATGATAGATTTAAAAAACTGATTTTTTTGTTTTTATTCAATAATCCTCCGGAATGCTTTTTATATTATATGGCATTCTGGAGGATTATTTATTGTAGGAAATTATCCGTAAATTATTTTACCGGTTTCTTTGTCTGTATTCTCGTCAATGAACGATTTGTTATATTGCGTCATGCCACGCAATGACATTCCCATATTGGAGAAACCGCCGTCGTGGAAAAGCGTTTGCATTGTAACTTTTCTGGTGAGGTCTGAAAACATAACGACGCAATAGTCTGCACATTCGTCCGCATTAGCATTGCCAAGTGGCGACATTCGGTCAGCGAAATCAAACAAGCCGTCGAAACCTTTAATACCTCCACCTGCAGTTGTATATGTGGGCGATTGTGAAATTGTATTCACGCGAACTCCTTTTTCGCGCCCGTAAATATAACCAAAACTACGAGCAATACTTTCAAGAAGCGACTTTGCATCTGCCATGTCATTGTATCCGAAAAATGTACGATGGCTTGCCACATAAGTTAGAGCCAGAACTGATGCAAAATCGTTTAAAGCATCCAATTTCTTGGCCACCTGAAGCATCTTGTGGAAAGAAATTGCAGAGATGTCAAGTGTTTTGTCAAGCAATCCATAGTCCAAATCATCATACGGACGTTTTTTACGCATGTTGGCAGACATTGCGCATGAATGCAAAACGAAATCTATCTTACCGTCCAACACCTTAATTGCCTCGCCGAAAAGCATTTCCAAATCTTCCACTTTTGTTGCGTCAGCGGCTATTACTGTGGATTTTGTCTTTTCCGCCAGTTGAGAAATTGTACCCATTCTGCAAGCTACAGGTGTATTGGTCAGCACAATTTGTGCGCCTTCTTCAAACGCTCTCTCCGCTACCTTCCACGCGATAGACTGGTCATTAAGCGCTCCGAAGATGATTCCTCGTTTTCCTTTTAACAAGTTATAAGCCATAGACTTACTTTAATTAATTATTCGTATTCCTGCCAACTCTTAATCTGGATATCTTCCAACTGCAAGCTTGTAAATGCTTCAATGAAGGCTTTTGCCAAACGCGCATTGGTGATGAGAGGAATATTATGGTCAATCGCACCGCGACGAATCCTATAACCGTTTGTCAACTCACGTTTTGTATGATTCTTGGGGATATTAATGATGAGGTCGAAGCAATGGTCGCTAATCATGCGCATAACATTGTTTTCAGCTCCGTCAAACTCATCAGGCCAATATACAGGAGTAGCCTTCACACCATTTTCTTCAAGGAATTTTGCCGTTCCTGCCGTAGCACAAATCTTGTAGCCCGCATTTACCAAAGCATGCGCCACATCAAGCAAAGCAACCTTGCTCTTGGTTTCACCGCTACTAACCATTATGCTCTTTTCTTTTGAGGGAATCTTATAGCCTGTGGCAATAAGGGCATTGAGCAATGCCTCATTATAATCGTCACCCAAGCATCCGACTTCGCCTGTTGAAGACATGTCTACACCCAAAACAGGGTCTGCATTCTGCAAACGAGCAAATGAGAACTGACTGGCCTTAACACCGATACGATCAATGTCGAATGCGCTCTTATCTGGCTTGCTATAGGGTGCGTCAAGCATAATCTTTGTAGCAGTTTCGATGAAGTTTCGCTTCAGCACTTTGCTGACAAAGGGGAACGAACGGCTTGCGCGCAGATTACATTCAATTACCTTAACAATATTACCCTTGGCAAGGAACTGGATATTGAAAGGTCCTGATATATTAAGTTCTTTGGCTATAGCGCGTGAGATTTTCTTGATACGACGTGCTATGGCAAAAGATATCTGTTGTGCAGGGAATACCATCGTTGCATCACCAGAGTGAACACCAGCATATTCAACGTGCTCACTAATTGCATATTCTACAATCTCTCCATTCTGCGCAACTGCATCAAACTCAATCTCATTGGTTTCCTGCATGAACTGACTGATAACCACGGGATACTCTTTACTTACCTCCGAAGCCATCTCAAGGAAGCGCTTCAACTCCTCATCGTCATGACAAACGTTCATGGCTGCGCCGGAAAGTACATAACTGGGGCGAACAAGAACAGGATAACCTACCTTGTCAACAAAAGCTTTTACATCGTCCATTGAGGTCAGCGCGCTCCATTCAGGCTGATCTATTCCAAGTTGGTCAAGCATCGCAGAGAACTTGTTACGGTTTTCTGCACGGTCAATGCTGATGGGTGATGTACCCAAAATGGGCACTCCCTGACGATAAAGTTTCATTGCCAAATTGTTGGGAATCTGACCACCCACAGAAACGATTACACCGCGAGGCTGTTCCAGATCTATCACATCAAGTACACGCTCGAAAGAAAGCTCGTCAAAGTACAGACGGTCACACATATCGTAGTCTGTAGAAACGGTTTCGGGGTTATAGTTGATCATGATGCTCTTATAACCCAGCTTGCGTGCGGTGTTGATGGCATTTACAGAACACCAGTCAAACTCCACACTTGAACCGATACGATATGCACCAGAACCCATTACAATGACACTCTTCTCATTATTATAATAATTGATGTCATAACCCTCTACTGCATAGGTCATATAGAGATAGTTGGTGAGATCGGGGTGCTCGCTTGCAACTGTGGGGATTCTCTTCACAGCAGGAACAATACCGAGTTTCTTACGGTAAGCACGCACGCTGAGATTTTCCTTCTCCATGTTTCCTGCGGCATTCTTCAGCACAAATCGGGCAATTTGGAAGTCGCTGAAGCCCATAATCTTTGCCTGACGCATTACATCAGCGGGGATTTCCTCTACACTGTTGTATTCGCTCAGTTTAGCCTTATAATCCACTATGTTCTTCAGTCTTTCGAGGAACCAAGGATCTATTTTTGTAAGTTCTACAATGCGGTCGATAGTATAACCCTCTTCCAATGCCTGTGCAATGGCAAAAATTCGCAAGTCAGTGGGGTTGGCCAATTCGTCATCAAGATTCTCGAATTTGGTATGGTCGTTGCCAACAAATCCATGCATTCCCTGTCCAATCATACGCAAGCCTTTCTGAATGAGCTCTTCAAAAGTGCGGCCGATTGACATGATTTCACCAACAGACTTCATGCTTGAACCGATTCGGCGGCTCACACCTGCAAACTTAGTAAGGTCCCAACGTGGAATCTTGCAGATGAGATAATCGAGCGAAGGAGCTACGTAGGCAGAATTGGTTGTACCCATTTCGCCTATCTGGTCCAGCGTATAGCCCAAAGCTATTTTGGCTGCCACAAAAGCCAGGGGATATCCTGTTGCTTTTGACGCCAAAGCAGAGGAACGGCTCAGACGGGCATTGATTTCTATGATACGATAATCGTTTGTTACGGCATTGAAGGCATACTGAATGTTGCACTCCCCTACTATGTTTAAGTGGCGCACACATTTAACGGCAATCTCCTGAAGCATCGCAACCTGTTCTTCAGTGAGAGAGCATGTAGGAGCTACAACTATTGATTCTCCCGTATGAATACCCAGGGGATCAAAGTTCTCCATGCTGGCAACCGTAAAGCAGCGGTCATTGGCGTCGCGGATAACCTCAAACTCTATTTCTTTCCAACCTTTAAGACTTTCTTCCACCAAAACCTGCGGTGCAAATGTAAAGGCTGATTCTGCAAGTTCAATGAATGACTGTTCGTCCTTGCACACTCCTGAGCCTAATCCTCCTAGCGCATAAGCTGAACGAATCATTATGGGGAATCCTATTTTTCTTGCAGCCTCAAGCGCCTCTTCCAAGCTTTCGCAGGCCTGGCTTACGGGCACCTTCATGTCTATCTTGTTAAGTTCCTTTACGAAAAGGTCTCTGTCCTCGGTATTCATAATCGCCTCAACGCTGGTACCCAATACCTCAACACCATACTCTTTCAGAGTGCCATTAAGATAAAGTTCTGTACCGCAGTTCAGGGCGGTTTGTCCGCCGAATGCTAAAAGTATACCGTCCGGGCGTTCCTTCTTAATAATTTCTGTAACAAAATGAGTATTTACAGGAAGGAAATATACCTTATCTGCAATGCCCTCACTGGTTTGAATAGTTGCAATATTGGGATTGACCAGAATCGAGCGTATACCCTCTTCGCGCAATGCCTTGAGTGCTTGACTGCCTGAGTAATCAAATTCTCCGGCCTGGCCGATTTTCAATGCTCCCGAGCCAAGGACGAGCACATTCTTCAACTTCTTTTTCATTATCGTATTTTTGGTTGTTGGTTTCTTTAATTACGCAAAGGTAATGAATATTTTTCAGATTATCCCAAAAAACAGACATTACCTTTGCAATATTGTATGAAAAAGTTTCGTTTTAGCGCAGAACGTATGGTTCTGCCTTTTTAAAATACGATTATTTTGTCAGTTGATGATTAAAGTGAGATTAATTAATAAATGTTATTTATTTATCTTCCTCCACGTCCTGTTCTGGCCCCGTTATCTCTTCCTGAGGATCTTGTTGATGAAAAACTCGCATTTCTCTCATGCCGTTTAGGACTACTAACCGAATGGTTGCGTGAAGAGTTGGTAGCATTGGAACGATTTACAGTAGAATATGTGCTGCTGTTTTTAAAAGTTACACGGCCAGACTTTCCATGTGCCAAATTTTGTTTATTTACCTGGCTTGCCGAGCGCTCTATACGCGAACTGTGCATGCTATGTGAATTAGTACGATTATTATCTACTGAAGACTTTCTGTCCGTTTGATGACGTTGGGTTGTGCTGCGTCCGCCATTGACTGATGCTGAAGGTTTTCCATGCCCCTTATCAGGTAAATTAAAACTATAACCATTACCACGGAACGTGCTGTTTCTTTTATGTTTATTATGTTCTATACGCCCCATATGAGACCCTCTGAAACCTTTGTTCCAATGCGGTCTTCTACCGGCATAAAATCCGCCATGATAATGCGAACGTGCATGACCGCCAACATAATGATGATAGACTCTTGGATGCGCATAGAAGAAATGCCCTCTTCTATAGTGAGCGTAAATGGGAAAGTACCAGCAAGAGTTACGCCAAATTACGGGGCGCAGGAAATAATCGGCAGCCAGGAACAGATTGTATTGCCAATCGTACAGAATATCTCGGAGGTCAGCAAGACGATGACGATAATACAAACCGTTAATATCACGATGCGAACGCAAGCTGAGCAGATAGTCTAAATTAATTTCATAAGCATAGTCGTACTGGTCTGCATTTAGATTAAGCTCATATGCCATTTTGTCTGTCAGATAATGAGCTTCTCTGCGTGCCTCTTCATAACTCATGGCCAAAGCACTAATACAAGCTGTGCAAGCCAAAACCAATGTAAGAATGTAGCGTTTCATAATATTTCTCCTTTCTTTTATAAATTATCGTTAATGATTTCTGATGCAAAAGTACAAGGATAAAAATTAAGAAAAAAGGGAAATTTCCTATATTTTAGGGGAATTTCCCTCACACTAGGGGAAAAATCCCCAAAGAGAGGTATAGTTGCTTACTGGCAAGTGAGAAAATATCAACAAAAAAACTTTACAGCAGCAACACTGCTATACGAAGGGATTATTTTTTCCTCGCGAGGGAAAAACTAATTCTACGCGAGGAAAATAGAATTCCGTTACGTAGTAGGAAAATCTGACATAAATTATTTTTTACACTATAAAAAAACCGGACTCCCACAACTAAAGGAATCCGGTCTTAGCAACTAATAAATAATATGTATAATCTATGAATGAAATTAGAACTTCAGGTCAACGCTTACGCCAAATGTATCGTTTTTGCGGGTGTAAAGGTCAGTCATGCCATTACCGCTATCGAGCAGATAGTCGTTATAGAAACTGTGCATGTAACCAGCGTTGATATTAACCATTTTGCTAACATGGAAACTGGCGCCTAAACAAAGGGCGGTTGAACTGATGTTGAAGTTAGTGTCCTGAATCTTTTCACCAAAATTATATTTTGTACGCTGTCCGCCGGCACTTACGGTCAACCAATTGTTTACATCGTATTCAGCACCGAAAGTAACCTCCCAAGTATTCTTTTCTACATCAGTAGCGCTTCCCTTGGCATCCTTATCAAAGTAATAGTGGAAGCCTCCCATTGCACGCAGATTCTTAAGGATTGAATACTGAGCACCGAATGTCAGCAAAGCAGGGATGTCAGAACGTACCTTAGCTCCGTCTGCGTATACAGCCACTGCAGGAACTTGTGTTGCCAGAGCGGCAAGGTTTTCGCTATTGTTAGACTCGTTTTCAAAATTAATCTTAGTACGGAATTCGTACTTAGCAGCCAGGTTAAGCTTGCCAAGATTTACATCGACGCCAAGGATAGGTGTTACGCCGAATGCGCTCTGGTCACAATCGAGAACCAAATCCTGCATTACGTAAGAGGCTGTACCGGCCTTTTGCGCTAAATCAGCATACATGCCAGCAGCGGCCATATCTCCAGCTGCCTGGTACATCTTGGCTGCATTTGCAGCATCAAGGGAAGCCTGCGCATAATAAGCAGAATTCTTTCCGTCAAGCGTAATATTGCGAATGGCTCCCGTATAACCTGATCTTGCGATTACACCACGCAAACCACCAAATACAGATACCATATCAGTGATCTTATAAGTACCACCTATCTGAACACCATAAAAATACTGTTCTCCAGTAAGAGACTGATTAAGAGAATAGGGTTTGAAACCACCATTCACGGTATTATTCAATTGTGCACCAACCAATTTCTCAAACATGGGCAGACCGTTGTCGAACTCACACTTTCCTCCACCGCCACCAACGGCAAACTGGGCAGAAACGCTCCACTTGTCATTGATAACGTAGGCTGCCTGGAACGATGGTATAACAGGTGCTACAGACTTTCCTTCGAAGAAATGCTCACCTTTTTGGTTTTCGGTATTCAAGAGGTAGAAAGGTGCATTTGATGTAATCTGACGCTTTTGGAAAGCTCCTTGCCAGCTAAGAGAAAGGTGGAATCCCTGAGGAAGGAAGGCCACACCGGCAGGGTTGCTGTACACACCGTCGATTGCAATAACTGCATCGCGAGCTGGATTACGCAGGAAAACGGCATTCTGATTGGTGTTAGTAAGCAAGCCACCAGCCATTGCCGAGCCTGCACATACAGCCATCGCGGCTGTTACAAAAAGTTTTTTCTTCATCTCTTTGATAATATAATAAAATTGATATTTACGTTTTGCGCTGCAAAGGTAACACATATATTTAAATTGTGCAAATTTTTGTTTTGTTTTGCACACTAAATAAACATTTGTGCATAATATTGACGCTTACACATATTATAATATACACTTATAAGACAAAAACAATAGAGTAAAGAATTCATAAAAATACAATTATATTAAACAGAGAGCCAGAAAAAACAGGTTAAAAATGTCCTATATTAACATTGATAAATAAATTTGTTAAGTCACAATTACTACTTTGGCATGCTATTTGTAATATGAGCCACTGAATACAGAATTTTATACAGAATATGACTAACAAGTTTTCTCCTGATATGACAAATGTGCTCAGCTATAGCAAAGAAGAAGCTGAGCGACTCCATAATGACAAGGTGACACCCATACACCTGCTGTTAGGTATCCTACGCCACGAAGGAAACAAAGCCAGAAAACTGTTGTGCCAACTTGACGTCAACCTTAACGAGGTAAAACAAATGCTTGAAAACATGGCACGTAAGCATCAGGTATTGAGCATGCCACAGATGGATGAAATCAATCTTGACAATCATGCTACAAGAGTGTTGCGCCTGTGTGTGCTTGAGGCACGTCTTATGCACTCTGACACTATTGACACCCACCATATCTTATTGGCCATTCTGAAAGCCAGTGACAATGAAGCAAGCGAAATTCTCGAAAAACAGAATATCAGCTACAGCGATGTGGCTTCGATTGCCCATCCGCAAAGCATACAGCATAACGTAAGCGACGATGATGCCGATGAAGAAGATGATGAGGACAATATGACACCCACTGCTAACCGCAGCGGTGCAGAGTCGTCAGCACGCACACAAACGGCAAAGACGACAAGCCAAGGTAAGACACCCGTGTTGGACAATTTTACCACTGACCTGACAAAAGCTGCGGCCGAAGGCGTTCTCGACCCCGTTATTGGCAGAGAAAAGGAGATTGAACGCGTGGCACAAATTCTCAGCCGCCGTAAAAAGAACAACCCCATACTGATAGGGCAGCCGGGCGTGGGCAAAAGCGCAATTGTGGAGGGATTGGCCATCAGAATAGCCCAACACAAGGTATGCCGCCAGCTATGGGATAAGCGCGTACTCGTACTCGACCTTTCTAGCGTGGTAGCAGGCACAAAATACCGCGGACAGTTTGAAGAACGTATCCGCAACATAGTACAGGAACTTCAGAAGAATCCCGACATAATCATCTTCATTGACGAAATTCATACAATGGTGGGAGCCGGAAATGCCAGCGGAAGCATGGACGCCGCCAATATGCTGAAACCTGCACTTGCCCGCGGTGAAATTCAATGCATAGGTGCGACCACTACAGATGAATACCGTAAGACTATAGAAAAAGACGGAGCATTAGAACGCAGATTCCAGAAAATTCAGGTGGAACCCACCACTAAGGATGAAACGCTGAAGATTCTGCAACAGCTGAAAGGACGGTATGAAGAGCATCATCGGGTAAAATATACGCCTGAAGCGATAGAGGCTTGTGTAAGATTGACTGAGCGATACGTTACAGACCGTTGTTTCCCGGATAAGGCCATTGATGCAATGGACGAGGCAGGAAGCAAAGTTCATATTCAGGATATTCCCGTAAGCAAGAGCATGCAGGAATTGGAAGAAAAAATAGCCAGGCTGCAAAAACAGAAGAACAATGCTGTAAAACTGCAGAACTTTGAATTGGCCGCAGAATACAGAGACCAGGCCGTCCAAGCGGAAGAGCAGCTGAAGCAGGCCCAAATGGAGTGGGAAGAACAGCTCAGCGAAGAGCATATACGAGTAACGGATACGCACATTGCCGAGGTTGTGAGCATGATGACCGGCATCCCTGTAAAACGCATTGGAACGGAAGAAAGCCAGAAACTACGTTTGCTTGGCAATATATTAAAGGAAAAGGTAGTGGGTCAGGATGCAGCCATTTCCACACTGGTACGCGCCATTCAGCGCAGCCGCATCGGACTAAAAGACCCCAACAAGCCCATTGCAACATTTATGTTCGTCGGCCCCACGGGTGTGGGCAAGACCTATCTCACCAAGATTTTGGCCGAAGAACTGTTCGGAAGTGCAGATAGTATTATCCGCATTGACATGAGCGAATATATGGAGAAACACACCGTCAGCCGAATGGTGGGAGCTCCTCCGGGTTACGTAGGGTACGAAGAGGGCGGTCAGCTAACTGAAAGAGTAAGGCGGAAGCCCTACTCCATCGTCCTGCTTGACGAGATTGAAAAGGCGCATGCCGACGTTTTTAATGTTCTACTGCAAGTAATGGACGAAGGCCGTCTGACTGATGGAAACGGAAGCACAATAGACTTCAAGAACACCATCATTATCATGACTAGCAACTGCGGAACGCGTCAGATAAAGGAATTCGGTAACGGAATTGGTTTCCAAAACTCTGAAGACATAAGCCGCAACCGTAAGTTGAGCCAGGATATCGTACGAAAGGCTCTGCAAAAGCAGTTTGCGCCCGAATTTCTGAACCGACTGGACAATATTATACATTTTGACCAATTGGACAAGGATGCCGTCAGAAAGATTGTGGACATTGAACTGTCTCCGCTTGAGAAGCGGATGGAAGGCATCGGGTACCGACTTGACATTTCTCCGCAGGCACGTGATTTTCTCGGCACTAAGGGATATGACATTCAGTATGGTGCACGCCCCATCAAACGGGCCATTCAGGATTATCTTGAAGACGAGCTATGCGAATTGCTCATTAATACCGATGTGCCGGCTAACTCTACGCTCCATGCCGACATAGCAGAAGAAAAGATAGAAATCAGCATACAAAACTCATATAAAACATAAACAAACAATTATATGAAACAAGGAAACATTGGGGTTACGACCGAGAACATTTTCCCCGTAATCAAAAAATTTCTCTACAGCGACCACGAGATATTCATCCGCGAAATCGTAAGCAATGCCGTTGATGCCACACAAAAGCTGAAGACACTTGCCGGAAAAGGCGACTTTAAAGGCGAGTTGGGCGAGCTGAAGGTAAGCGTCAGTGTGGACAAGGATGCAAAGACCATTACCGTGAGCGACCGCGGTATCGGAATGACAGCCGATGAGATTGAGAAGTACATCAACCAGATTGCCTTTAGCGGCGCAAACGATTTCCTTGACAAGTATAAGGACGACGCCAACGCCATCATCGGCCATTTCGGACTTGGTTTCTACAGTAGCTACATGGTTAGCAAGCAGGTAGACATCATTACCAAGAGCTATCAGGAGGATGCTCCCGCCGTAAAGTGGAGCTGCGACGGAAGTCCTGTATTTACCATGGAGGAAGTAGAAAAAGCCGACCGCGGAACCGACATAATCATGCACATTGACGATGATTGCCAAGAGTTCCTTGAAAGCGGAAAGATTGAAGGTCTGCTGCGCAAGTACTGCCACTTCCTTCCCATCCCCGTAGTCTTCGGTAAGAAAACGGAATGGAAGGACGGAAAACAGGTTGAGACAGAAGAGGACAACATCATCAACAACGTTGAGCCCCTTTGGACAAAGAAGCCCAGCGAACTGAAAGACGAAGACTATAAGGACTTTTACCGTCACCTCTTCCCCATGGCTGACGAACCGCTGTTTTGGATTCACCTGAACGTAGACTATCCTTTCAATCTTACCGGCATTCTCTATTTCCCAAAGATAAAGAACAACATAGAGATGCAGCGCAATAAGATTCAACTCTATTGCAACCAGGTTTTTGTAACCGATGCAGTAGAGGGAATCGTACCCGAATTCCTCACTCTCCTGCACGGTGTGATTGACAGCCCCGACATTCCACTGAACGTAAGCCGCAGCTATCTGCAGAGCGATGCCAATGTAAAGAAAATCAGTTCTTACATTACAAAGAAGGTGAGCGACAAGCTGGCAAGCATCTTTAAGACAGAGCGAGCAGACTTTGAAAAGAAATGGGACGATATAAAGATATTCATCCATTACGGACTGCTCAGCGAACAGGACTACTATGACAAGGCTAAGGCTTATTTCCTGTTCAAGGACACGGACGGAAAGTACTTTACCTTGGAGGAATACAACACCCTTGTAAAAGAAAACCAGACAAACAAAGACGGTCAGGTGGTCTACCTCTATGCCAATGACCCCGAAGCACAATACACCTACATACAGGCCGCAAAGGACAAGGGCTACAGCGTACTGCTCATGGACGGCCAGTTGGACACACCGCTGGTGGGAATGCTCGAACAAAAGCTGGAAAAGACAACTATAACCCGTGTGGACTCTGACACCGTTGACCGTCTTATACTGAAGGAAGACGTAAAGAAGGAGATGCTTGATGAAGAACGCAGCAGCAAGCTCAGCGCCATCTTCAACAGTCTGATGCCGCGCACGGACAAGACCGACTTCCATGTAGAGGCACAGCCCATGGGCGAGGACCAGCTGCCTGTGATGATTACACAAAGCGAATACATGCGCCGCATGAAGGAAATGTCGCGTCTGCAACCCGGAATGAGCTTCTACGGAGAGATGCCCGATATGTACAATCTTGTGCTAAACACAGACTCACCGCTGATTAAGCAGGTTCTTGCTCACAGTGAAGAGCAGACCGCAGAGGCGCTGAAACCCATCGAAGCAGAAATTCGCGGACTCTCTGCACGCCAAGCCGTGCTCAGACAGGAACAGGACAAGAAGAAACCCGAGGAAATCACTCAGGAGGAAAAGGACGACCTGAAGAAATGTTCCGAAGATATTCAGGAGCAGAACCGCATGAAGAACGATGTGTTGGCACAGTACGCACAGTCAAACGCGCAGGTTCACCAACTCATAGACCTTGCATTGCTGCAAAACGGCATGCTCAAGGGCGAGGCGCTTAACCGCTTTGTAAAGCGCAGCATCGACCTGATTAAGTAAGAGTAAAGAACACTTTTAAGCCCCCCTTCGCCCAAAAGTACGCAAATGCTTTTGGGCGATTTTTTGTCTATGTTGCATCCTGTTTAAAAAGATGCAGCGCTGCATCGTGCCTCGGATTTCTAACGGAGTGCAAGTGCAACGCTGTATCTGATTCTATCGGGAAGGCAGACTATTGAATGCCTTTCATACGCAGCTTGTAGCTTATGGGTTGCTGCGGAATGGTGTACTTCTCCATTGGGCCGGGGCCGCAGCTAGCGTTACCAAGTCCGCGTTGGGCTGCGTCGAGATGTAAATAGAGGTACGGACGCGCCTTCAGTTCCCACTCGTGGCGCGAATCCATCAAATCCTTGTCTGTATAGCGGTTTGCGCTGAAGAAGAACAGGCGGTCTGAGGAAACAACCATACCCTTGCCGTCAGAGTTGGTCAGCGCCACTTCATACACTGCACGGTCGCCACCACTTTGAGGCTTTACATAAGTTTCGCGCAAGTCATCTGCTGTAGAGCGGTATCTGCCCAGCAGTACACCGGCGCTACGGTCAAAGGCATTTTCCCAGGGTCCTTTTCCGTAGTATTCCACCGTGCTGTACGAACTGTCAATGGCACAAACCACACCGGCGCGGCGCAAATGAGGCGTGTGCGGATTAACGGCCACTTCCATGTCCACAATGCCATGGGCATAAATAATGTAGTCAATCTGTACGTCTGCTTTCTTTCCCTTACGCATAGTGTGAACGCGATAGACCATATTGTCCTCGGGTTTCAGGTCGAGTGTGGCTACTGCCCCGGCGGAGCCTGTAGTAACGGCAGTACAGCGTATTTCGGCTGTCTCTTCAAGTCCGTTGGTGGTATCGCCAAATCGGTCGTTCTCAATCCAGCGGTGGTTGTCAAAGATGAATCCCTGTCCCTGCACAATCATTTCGCGTCCGCCAAACTGCAGGCTTGTGGGCTGACCGGTTTTCAGGTCGAAGTCCATCTTCACCTCATTATTGCCTACTGTCAGTTTCTGACTGCCTTGTGTGGCATCGAGCGGCATGGCGCCGTCGGTCACTTTGACATCGGAAAGCAACGGAGCGGATACTACAAAGTCCTTTAACGCTATAAGGTGGTTCTTCTCGGAATAGTCAGTGGATTTCTTGTTGAAGACACGCGCAAGGAGTACAACGTCAGGTTTGCCTTCGAACGGATTTGCCGCCTCAACGGTGAAGTATTCACCGGGGGCAACGTGGGGAAGGTTTACCTTCTTCTGCTTCCTTACGCGTCCGTTTTGCAGCCACTGCAACTGCAGTTGCATACCTTTCAGCGAGATGAAGTCATAGCCGTTGGTCAGCTTGAGTTGTCCTGTAGAAGCATTGTAGTCAAACTTCACATACTGATATGCGCCCTTCACCTCGGCAAGCTTTGCCGTATATTCGCGTTCGGGACGGATTACGCCGTTGCTGCAGAAGTTGCCCTGATGGGGTCCGGGGAAATCATATCCTGTATGCAGACGCTTCTGTCCGTTCTTCAACTCCTTTGGCTCGTAAACCGCCTGGTCCACCCAGTCCCATATACAGCCTCCGATAGTGGCGTTGCTTTCCTCCATAGCCTGCATGTATTCGGGCAGGTTGCCGATGGCGTTGCCCATGGAGTGGGCATATTCGCAAAGGAACATGGGCTTGTCCAGATTGCTGGTATTCTTCGCCATCCAGTCCATGCCGGGATACATCTTGCTGTAGAAGTCGGAGTAGAGCGAACCGCCGTAGTCCTTGTCCACTCGTGTTCCTTCGTAATGCACAGGGCGTGTGCCGTCAAGCTTGTGCGCCACTTCATAGCAGTCCTTAAAGTTGGAGCCTGCGCCGCATTCGTTTCCAAGACTCCACATTATCACGCTTGAATGGTTCACGTCGCGTCGTACAAGGCGTTCTATGCGGTCGCAGAACGAGGGAATCCAACTCTTCATGTAAGAGATGGACTGATTGGCATGGTCTTCAAGGTCGGCCTCGTCGCATACATACAGTCCGTAGTAGTCGAACATGGCATACATCCGCGCGTCATTGGGATAATGGCTCGTACGGATGGTATTGATGTTGTTCTGCTTCATCAGTATTACATCCCTGAGCATGGACTCCACACTGACGGTACGTCCGTTTTCAGGGTCGGTGTCATGCCTGTTCACACCTTTCAGTATCACGCGCTCGCCGTTCACATAGAGCAGCGAATTTCTGATGGCAACCTCGCGGATGCCCACTTTCGTGGAGAAGGCCATTTCGTCCTGTCCGTTGTCTTGGCGCTGCACAACGGAGAGCGTGTACAGATATGGAGTCTCAGCCGTCCACAATTGGGGCTGTTCAACGTAAAGCGATGCATTGCAAACCGTGGTGGAATCGCCGTTCAGGGCAACGCTGCACTGCTCTTGCGCCACAATCTTGTCCTTTTGGTCGCGCAGGGTAAGCATGATTTGCTTTTGACCGCTGAAGCCCGTCTGATTGTCTATCTCCATCCTTACGTTTACGCTTCCCTTGCTGCCGTTGTCGTGCACCTGCGTGTTTATCTGATGATGACGCACGCTTACCTTGGGAACCCTGTACAGATAGACGCTGCGGAATATACCGCTCATTCTGAACATGTCCTGACATTCAAGATACGAACCGTCACACCAGCGGTGAACCTGCACTACAAGTTTGTTGTCGCCCTCCTTCAGATAGCTGCTCAGGTCAAACTCCGCCACGTTGTTCGCACCTTGCGTATAGCCCACATAACGGTTGTTCACCCACACCTGAGCGCACGAATATATGCCGCCAAAATGAATGATGTTACGTTCCTTCATCCATTCCTTCTCCACACGGAAGGTACGCGCATAGGTACCCACGGGGTTGATTGCATAATTGGCGCCGCCGTCATTGAATCCGTTGCGTGCCTTGATGTAAGGCGGAGTGTTGCTGTGGGGATACTCCACATTGCAGTAAATGGGACGGTCGTATCCCTGCATCTCCCAACAGCTTGGTACGGGTATGGCATCCCATCCCTGCGCGGTAGCAGACTGTTGCATGGATTCCAAATCCATTACCTCCACATCGTTGTACTGCCCGATGGCGGGTACGGCGGCAAACTTGAACTTCCATTCTCCGTCGAGCGACGTTACTGACGTACTGTTGTGCGCCATCCAGGGTTTGGCATAGAAAGCCTTGTCGGACTGCATTTCCTTCTCCGTGGGATAAGGGATGTAGGTGGCCACCGCACGCAGTTTGTTCTGTTCAAAGACCGTTTCGTCTTCCCATATAGGACTCTTAATCTTGGGCTTCTCCACTTCCACTATGCGGAACCAGCTCTTTTCATCGGCGGCGCTGATTGGCGTTTCGCGCAGCATACCGTCGGCACAGACATACATTTTCTTTTTCCGGTCAGACACAATCTGATACATCCCCTGCCTGCCCTCAACGGGACGGATGGAAAGCAGCGCATTGCCCCAATTGCCGGGAGTGGCGGGCCATTGCAGCAGATAGTTTATCTTGGGGTTGCCTCCTCCGTCGTCCATATTGGTGTCGTAGAACGCGCCGCCAATTACATGGCTGCCCGGGGCAATGGTCTTGATGGTCCAGTACTGTCCGCGGTTCAGACTGTCCCTTTTCTCCGCTCTCACCTTTACATTGTTGCCTCCGTCATCGCCGTTTCCAAGCGTCATCTGCCCGTCATAGGCAGGCACTATGCGGTAAACGCTGTTGTCATCCGAGCCAAAGAGCGCGCTTTCGCGGATGGTGTACTTCTTGGTCTTGTCTGCCTTTTGGGGCGCATGCGTGGGGATAAGCACAAACCTGCCGTCGGCATCGGGCTGCAAAGTCCATTTCTGAAGCTCGTCGCTGCCGTTCTCTTCCCCCCACTCTATGCCGTTGGCACCCATCCTGAGCGCACGGTTCCTGAACGGGTCCACGATACACCACGAGCCGGACAGGCTGCGCATGACAAACACCTGTTCGGGATACTCTTTTTCTAAGGGAGAAATCTCATAAAATGCGCCCTTGCGGAAGTGTTGGGCTTGTATGGCCGTCAGCGCGGCCATCAAAAAACACAGAAAAAAATGTTTTCTCATAATGGTATGTTAATCTTTTATGAATTTATTTGTTCAAATATACACACTTATTATCAGATACACAATCTTTTGAAAGTAATTCTTGCTGAATTCAGCCAAAAGCGTTAATTTTGTGTGAATATTTCATTTAATTTATCATGAGCATGAAGAAAATTCTCAACCCGTGGACTGATAATCCCGAGTATAAATGCATAGGCTGTTCGCCCGACAATCCCATCGGTCTTCACCTTGAATTTTATGAGGAGGGGGACGAGATTATATCCAAGTGGCAACCCTCTGACAACCATCAGGGGTGGGTCAATACGCTCCATGGCGGTGTGCAGGCGCTTATCATGGACGAGATTTGCTCATGGGCCGTATCGCGTAAGTTGCAGACGGCAGGCGTAACGTCAAAGATGGAGGTCAGATACAAGCACCATATCCCCACTAACGAGGGCGAAATTACCGCCAAAGCCCGCATCCGCGAGCAGAGGCGCAACCTTGTCACCATAGACGCCGAGCTTATCGACCACAACGGAAGAGTATGCACGGAAGCCACCTGCCTGTATTTTACCTTCTCAAAGGAAAAGTCAGAGCAGGAAATGCATTTCATGCCCTTCCTTACAGAAGACGAGTAACACCCTCCGGTCACGGCCATGATTCTATACTTCTCAGGCACAGGCAACAGCAGGCATTTGGCCGAGCTCATAGGCAGACAGGCTCATGAGCGCGTGTGTGATATGGCCGAGCTGATGAGAAGCGGCACAACCGCCCTCTGCCTTAGCGCAGAAGAACGGCTCGGATGGGTCTTTCCCACGCACTTTTGGGGCATGCCGGCGCTTGTCAGGGAGTTTGTCTCGCGCGTTTCCTTCAGCGGATATGCGGGTCAGTATTGCTTCGCCGCCGTCACGTACGGCATGGTATGCGGCAATCCGCACGGACAGCTCCGCAGCTTGCTCAGGGACAAGGGCATTGGGCTCACCGCCTCGTTCAGCGTGCGTATGGTGGATGTCTGGACACCCCTATTCAACCTCACCGACAAGGCCCGCTCGTTACGCATAACGCAGGCGGCCATACCCGTAATGGAAAGGGTGGCACGCGCGGTAGCAGACAAGCGGCGCGCCAAGCGCATCAGCTGCCTTCCGCCGCTCATTGCAGACGCTGTTCATAAAATCATGTATCAGCACCACAGGCCCACGTCGCCCTTCCACACTACAGACTCCTGCATAGCCTGCCGACTTTGTGCTGACAGCTGCCCCACCAACGCCATTGAAATGAACGCAGGCCGTCCCATGTGGGTAACGGGCGAGTGTACGCTTTGCCTCAGATGCCTCCACCATTGTCCGCGCTTTGCCATACAATACGGCCCACATACGCACAGGCACGGACAGTTTGTCAACCCCTACGTATAATAACAAATATCAATAACCATCAAATATATTATTAAGACAACATGAACTTTAAAGACTTATGCGAGGCACGCTACAGTTGCCGGGCTTTTGAAAAGCGTGAGATAGAACAGGAAAAGCAGGATTATATAAAGGAATGCGTTAGGCTTGCTCCAAGCGCCGTCAACCGTCAGCCCTGGCTCTTCTATTGGATTACGGACGAGCCGCGCCTTCAGGCCGTAAAGACCAGCTACCACCGCGATTGGATTAACGACGTACCCGCCATTGTCCTCTGCTGCAAGAACGATGCCGAGGCATGGACGCGCCGCTATGACACCCATAATCATGGCGACATCGACATCGCCATCGCCATTGAACACCTCTGCCTTGCCGCCACCGAACAGGGACTTGCCACCTGTTGGGTATGTAATTTCGACATCAACCAGCTCAAGGGACTCTTTGATTTTCCCGAGGGATACGAGCCCGCAGCGCTCATCCCCATCGGTTATGCCGCGGCAGAGAACCCCGGCAAGACCAGAAAAGATATTGACGACATTTGGCGGTAATAACGCAAAAAAAAAAAGAGGGGGCACTGAGCGCCCCTTTTTTTGTAACTGTTGGCTGTTAGTCTATAGTCCGTTGGCTGTTGTCTTCCCCATTAAGGGTCCTGTTCTCCCATTCCTCAATGGCTTCGTCCATAAGTATTCTGCCTATCTGCGATATCTCGTAAGCGCGGGCATAGTCGGATATTTCGCCATAGCTGTCAAAGGGCATACGCGCCAAGATGTCGGGCTTGTGCAGTTGCAGCGTCAGTTCCGTTATGCGGTGTGTCATCAGATTGAAGGTGCGGTCGAGCAGGTCGTAGTAGTTCTCGCCCACGTCCAACGCCGTGTCCTCGTCAAACTGCCGTTGGTAGTGCATAACATCCTTCAGCACCCCCATGCTGCGGCTCCCCACCCTTTTCAGTCGCTTCACAAGGCTGATGTCCGTGCCTTCTCTCAGCTCCTCCCACGCTTCTCTTATCTCCGCGCGTTTGCTGTCATGGAAGGCGTTGTCCGCCATCCTTGCCCTGTGTTCGTCGGCAAGTATCTGCCTCAGGGACGCCACGTTTACGTCGTTCACGTCAAACGCCGCCAATATGTCGTCGCCCCGTCTGCTTACCCTGTCAAGGGGCAGACAGTTTGCGGCGGCGCCGTCAATCAGGGTGGTGTGGCCGTAGTCCACGGGTCGGAACAGCGAGGGGATGCTGATAGAGGCCCGAATGGCCGTAAAGAGCGGTCCGCGGTCAAACACCGCCTCTTCGCCCGTGTACAGGTCGGTGGCCACCGCACAGTAGGGAATGGCCATGTCCTCAATCATCACGTCGGGCACAATCTCCTTCATGGCCTCAATGATGCGTTCGCCCTTGACAATGTGGTTCTTGGCCACGCTGAGGTCCATAAGCGAGAATACTTTCCACGCGTCAAGGCTGTAGAGCCATTCCCTGAACTCGGGCAGCCTGCCGGCGGCGTATATGCCCCCAATGAGCGAACCCATGCTTGTGCCTGCCACCGAGGTGATTGTGTAGCCATGCGCCTGCAACGACTCTATCGCCCCTATGTAAGCAAATCCTCTCGGCCCGCCGCTGCTCAGCACCAGCGCCACATTCTTTTTCTTGTCTGTCATCTTTGGTGATGGGTTGTGTGTGTGTGCTGCAAAGATAGGAATATATTTTCATATGCCGCGTATTATATAATATAATGTGTGTTAAAGGAGCGCAAAAAAAGGCAGGCCTCGTTCAGTGGGGTCCGCCTTTATCATTAGAGCTGCCTGTTACAGGCAGGAGTTAAGGCCGAGCGTAGTGGCAATGGCCGACAGAATACTGATTACGGTTTGGATGATTATTTTCCAGGTTTCTTTGTTTCTCATAATCATAATTTGACTACGGACCCCTTCAAAATCTCCCCAAAGGGGGAGACTTTGTTTTGTCGGGGGGTGTTGATTAAGGGTTAAAGACCCCCACTAATTCTCCCCCTCTATGGGGAGACTTTTTTGGAGGGTGTGGTTTTAGTTTTGTTTTACTTTGGCTGTTGGCCGTTAGCTCCTTGTATTGTCATGCTGAAATTTGCGGCTAAGCGAGAGCAGAGCCAAGCTTGCTTGAGCTATGCAGAGCGTGAGCAAATTGAACAAAGGTAACTTTTGTTTCAGCATCTGTCCGCGGAGAAGGATTAGTGATGGCTCGCGGTGAGATCCTGAACTAAATTCAGGATGACATTATGCTTTGGCTCACAATTACTTTGTGTGTATGAAAGGCCATTAGCCGTTAGCGAGCGTTAGCCCCCTGTTCCCCCTCAGTTCTCCCCATAGAGGGGGAGATGCCCGAATGGGCAGAGGGGGGCTTGGGTGCGTTTGGTCCTACCCCGCCAATCCTCCGTCACCCTCCTCATCATCGGGGTTGGGCGTTGGATTACTGGGCGTAGGGTCGGGCTCTTCGCCGTTGTCCACATTGCCGTCGTCGTCGCTGGTTACCTGCTTGATGACGTTGCCGTTGCGGTCGTAACAGGTGATGCTGATGGCGGTCTTTGCCAGCTCGTCCTTTATCTCGGTGCTGGGGGTGAAGATTACGCGGCGGCTGGTGATGAGCGTGCTGTTCACGTCCTCCACGTTCTCCACTGCTTCGGCACGCACGCCGAATCGCATGGTTCCCAGTCCGGGCACTGCCACGCTGTGGCCCTCGGTTGCCCACGCGCGGATTACGTCGCCGATGGCTTCCCATGCTGCGCTGACGGCTCCCTTGCCGATGCCGCTGCGCAGGGCGGCTTCCTGCACCACCTTCTGTTCGTTCAGGCGGCTGTACAACTCGGGCTGCATCACGAAAGCCCACTTCTGCGTGCCTTTCTCAAAGGCTACGTTTCTTTCAATTGCTTTAAGTTTAATTGCCATAGTTTTAGTTTTTAGTTTATTTTTAGTTTTTTTGATGTGTTTAATGAAAAATCTGCCGCAAAGATATGGATTTATTTTGATTTATCAAAATAAAAACCAAATTATTTTCGCTTATTTGCCCGTTTTGCTGTTTTTTGGTCTCCCACGGGAGGAAAAATCCACTGCCTCGGGAGGAAAATGATTTTTGCCCCGTCCGCGCGCGCTGACAAACTGCTTTGATGTCCTCCGATGTCGACAGTGTCGACATTTTGTAACACAGTGTCTGTCTTCTTTATATTGCCTATTATATATATCTATATATAATAGAATTTTTTTAGGGGTGACACACACACTTTCTCGATGGCGACACTGTCGACATTTGCCATCGTATGACTTGCATGTATGCAATAAAATACTTACATTTGTACACACAAAAAACAAAAAAATGGCAAAACTGGATGATAGCATAGCGTGTCACATGCGCGCGCAAACAATAGAGAACAAAGACTGGGGCGTGCTTACACGCGAGGACGGCGTTTTCTTTCACCCGCGCGGCATACTGCGCGCGGTGACACAGCACGAGGCAGACGAGGATGCACTTGTGCGCCTCGTTAATACAATAGTGCGGCAATATGACCAATGGCACACACACGGGTTTGCGGATGATATACAACAAACACAACAAGCCCTGTGCTGCGCGGCAGCAGAGCACAGCGATGATATGCACGCTATCTTTGCCGACGCGCTGCGCGTGTGGTTGGGCATATGCCTGCGCGGCAGACTGACACAGACTGACACCACTGACACAGACAAGCCATCTGCCTGCAAGCTTTTCCCGCGCGAGAAAATAATGATGCAGCGCAGAGAAGAAGTGTTCGCTGCCTTCGCCATGGAAGAGCGAATTATCAGCAGCCCCGACCCCAGGGATACCACAAACGCGCAAATATTAGCTTTGTACGCGCGCTGGGCGGAAACGGACAAGACGCTGCGCAAAAACCGCGGCACCCACTTGTGGGAGTTTCTTACGCAACACTGCGCGTTTCGCACTACGCTGCACGGCTCAGCTCAGCGCGACGGGCAGGTAAAGACTTGGATAAACAAAATCGGCACGTATCTTAAAGACAAATATAACGGCTAACTGTAAGTAGTAAAAACAAACAAAACACGACACATAAGCACCCCTTAAGGGGTGCTTTTTTTTTGATGAAAAAGAAAGTTCACTTTCTCCCGTCCCTCCCGTTCCTCCCGGACGAAATCCTTCACGGTGTGCAGATTATACACTAAATTTGCATTCGAAAATCACAGAGGGCCCGCTGTGATTAGAGAAAAAAAAGGTTGTAATAACAATAAAATAAAAAAAATTTTATAAATATGAAAGTATTTAATGATGCGTACCACGCAGACTCAGCACCCGTCACCGACGAAGACATTCTTCGCATGACTGACTGTTTCCACCCAGAAGCGTGCCGCAGGCTTCTGGCTCAGTACTGGCCCGAGGACCACCCGATACTGATAAACACGCTAACCGCCAGTTATTACAGATGGGCACAAACGCGCCCCGTCAGCGACCTGGACTTCTACTTTGACCTGGCCACGCGCGGCTATATATATGAGCGCTACCGCGGGGGCAAGAGCGGACACACACGTATCGAGCAGGAGCTGCAAAAGATAAGCGACGAACTGCAGCCGCAGCTGGAAGAGAAGTGGCAGCAACAACTGCGTAAAATATTAAATTCAAAAAACGAACGAACATGTACAGAGTAACAGTCAACGACGAGGGGCAGAAGGTCTGCTCACTCATTCACAACCGCCAAGAGTTCCTCGCGCTCATCGATTCTGCGCAAAACAAAAGCGCGTGCCAAGCCGCGCTCCGGGGCGACGCAAACGGCAAGCGCGCGCAGGTACAAATCTGCGCACAGTGCAACCCGGGGCACAACGGCTTCATGCTCGCGGGCAGCAAGCAGTATCCCACGAATATGATTATGGTGGATGTCGACTACGACACCGCAGCCCCCGGCTGGCAGCAGAAAAAAGAGGAAGACACGCAACGCATACTGGCAAGCAAAGAAGAGCACGCCATACTCTTTCTACAGAGCACACGCAAAGGGCTGCACATTATCATGCGTCGCCCCGACGCCACGCAGCCCCAGAGCGAAAATCTGCTGCTTGCCGCGCAAAAACTCGGCATCGAGCCCGACATGTGCGCAAAGGACATCACACGCGTCTTCTTCTGCGGAGACAGCAGTACATTACTTTATCTGCATGACGACGTGTTCGCGGTGGAGGACTGCCCTTACGTACCCGAAGAAGAAGAAGCCAAAAGCGCGAAACCAAAAACCAACGCCAAAGCACAGCCTGCGGGCACTCCCGCCGCTCCTGCGCGCGAACACCTTTCGCACGACGAGCAGCCGCTGTACAAAAGCCTTGCTTTCACTTGGCCCGAAATATCGCAAAAATGGTGGCAGCAGTACAACGACGGCCTCCTGCCGCAGGAGGGCGAGCGCAACACACGGTGGTTCAGCTTTCTGACGGCCATGAGCTGGTTCACGGGCAATGCCGAAATCCTTCGACAGGCCTGCCACGGCTGCACGCTCGCCGCCGACGAACTTGATGCCCTTATAAACAACGTAACAGCCAACTACCGCCCCGCAGCCATGCCAAGCAAGCTCCGTACACTATTGGAAAAGCTGCTGCGGGAAAGCAGCCGCACCTATACCCTCTCGCGCCGTACGCTGCCGCAAAGCATAAGGCACTGCCTCGGCGCACTGCCCCGCAGTATGGACATGCCCCTTTTGGCGGCACTTGCGCCGATGGTAGGCGCATTGGCCACAGGAGTGAATGTAACATACAACGGCAAAAGCACAGCGCTTAATCTGACTTCGTTCATCACCGGCGAGAGCGGCAGCAACAAGTCGTCACTGACGGACATCATATACACATGGACTGCCGAACTGCGCTCAGCCGACGCCGCCCTGTTGGCCGCCGAGGAGGAATGGCGGCAGAAGAAGCGCCGTACAGGCTCATCGGCAAAAGAGCAACCTGCAAAGCCCGCAGGGGTTATACGTATGCCAACGGTGAACGCCACACTGCCGCAGCTCTGTGCGCGTCTGTCGCAAACAGGCGGCAAGCACGCGTTCAGCTATACCGAGGAGGCGGACGAATTCACGAGCAGGATGGCGGCGAACATGCAGGATGTAACTGCCATGCAGCGTAAGGCATACGACGGCGCACCTTACGAGCGAGAAACCGTGGGTGCGGAGGGGGTCAATGCACACATACCGCAGCTGCTGTGGAACGCAGTGTACTGCGGAACGCCAGATGCCCTGCACCGTATGGTGCCAAACGTCACGGACGGTACATGTAACCGCATGGCCATAGCCAGCACACCGGACAACACCTTCGCCCCTCTTGAGCCGCACAAACCGCTCACGGGAGCACAGAAGGAGTACATACAGCGCACAGCACACCTGCTGACGCTGATGTGCGGCACGGCCGCACTACCCAAGTTGGAACACTGGGCAGGGGAATGGCTGGAAGGCATCCGGCAAGAGGCAGAAGCACAGCAGGACAAAGTATTGGCGCGGGCGCGTATGCGCACGCACGTTACTGCCTTCCGCATGACCGTCTGCATGCTGTTAGTGCGTGCGGCAGAGCGCCTCATGGCCGACCACGGCTATCAGGGCGCCGAGGCACTGCTCAAGCGCAATCCGCAAGCATGGCTTCCCATTGTGTCGGCGCTGCAAAACAAAGCCTGCCGGGATAATTACGAAACCATCGCCGACAGCCTCATAGACGAAAGCATGCGCTACTTCCGGCACCGCATCACTGCCGCCTACGCCGCCAAAAATTACGCCGCCGCCCCCTGCGGCCGCCGTGCCACGGGCGGCAACGAGGCAATCTATGCCGCACTGCCCGCGGCATTCTCGCTCGACGATGTTTTTCAACTAATGATAAAAGAAAAACCAGACACAAAGCGCAATACGGCAAGCTGCCAGCTGAAACGTTGGAAGCAGGCAGGCCGCGTAGTCAGAACCAAAACGGGCTACGCCAAATGCTAACCATTATTGGGGAAAATCCCTCGTGGCGGAGGGTTTTTCCCCTTTTTTATAGGAAAATTCCCTTGGCGCATCAGGTAAATCTTGATAATTTTGCAGCATAAACAATAAAAAAAGTAACGATTATGAGAAGGATGATAAGAAACATGTTTATGCTGCTTACGGGCGCACTGATGACCTGCTGCATGACAGCTTGTGACGACGATGTGATGCAATCACGAGTACTGACAGGAAAGTGGCGCGGCGACTGGGGCATGTATTACCTATACGAGTACCGCGGCCGCATCTATACTTTCAACTGCTATGACACGCGCATTGAGTTCTTCCCCGACCATGATTTTGCCACCAGCGGCACCGGCAGGCAGATTGACTACTACGACGCCGGTCCGTACGAATACCAATACTTCTATTTTAATTGGCGAATAAGGAACGGCATAGTAAGTCTATACTATCCGTATGACCGCACGCTGAACACAAGCATCAGCGAGTACACGATGAGCAACAATGTGTTTGCGGGCTATTTTGTTGACAGTTACGACAGTTTCTACCTGGAAAAATGGGCCGACTATTACGACTGGTCCGGCTTTAACGCCTACTACTGCTATGGGCCGCGTGACTATCATTTCCCCTACTATTCGCCCGCTACGCGAGCCGAGGAGGACAGCATCGTTATACCCCGTGACGGCGCACACACTGAAGGGCGCATCATCAGGCGCGGCAACAGATTCACAACAGTGGAAGTTCAGGACTGAACTTCGCTGATTTGGGTGAGCAGCCCGACGGCCTCGCTGACTGAAGGCACCTTCATGAGCAGCAGCGTGTTATGGCCGCCCACCACGTCGAGCTTGCAGCGGTGGACATTGGCGGCGGCAAACTGGATAATCTGCCCGAAGGCGGCACTCTGATAGAACGGACTGTCCTGATTCTGCACAAAATATAACCGCATACGACCGTTCTTCAGCACTATCCGCTCCGCGCCGAAATAGCGCCCCAAACGGCGCAGACGCACCACCTGCACAAGTTCCATTCCTTCGCGCGGAATGGGCCCGAAACGGTCGTTCATGCGCTGGCAGAAGGCATCCACGTCCTCGGGCCGTTCCAGCCCGTCAAGTTCACGATAGAGCAGCATGCGCTCACTGGCGGTGGGCACATAGTCCTCGCTGAAATACATGGGAAGGTCAGACTCGAGCTGGCAATCCTCCACAAAGTCTTTCCCCTCTGTTATCCGGCCGCTCCTGACCTCCTCGGCAAAGACGTCCTGAAACTCGTCGTTGCGCAGTTCACGGACGGCCTGAGAGAGTATTTTCTGATAGGTTTCGTAGCCCAAATCGGCGATGAAACCGCTCTGTTCCGCGCCCAAGAGGTTGCCCGCGCCGCGTATGTCGAGGTCTTGCATGGCGATATGGATTCCGCTGCCCAAGTCGCTGTAATTCTCTATGGCCTGCAAACGGCGGCGTGCATCGGCAGAGAGCGCTGACAGCGGAGGAGCCAGCAGATAGCAGAAGGCCTTCTTGTTGCTGCGGCCCACACGACCGCGCATCTGATGAAGGTCGGACAGACCGAAGTTCTGCGCCGAATTGATGATAATGGTATTGGCGTTGGGGATGTCGATACCGCTCTCTATGATGGTAGTGGAGATGAGCACGTCATAGTCGTAATTACTGAAACCGAGGATGATGTCCTCCAACTTATCGGGCGGCATCTGCCCGTGGCCAACCGCCACGCGGGCATCGGGGACATGCTTGCGCACAAGCGCCTCGAGGTCGGGCAGATTGGAAATACGGTTATTCACTATGTAGACCTGTCCGTTGCGGCTCATCTCAAAATTGACGGCCTCGGCAATGACTTCGGCGCTAAAGGTACACACCTGCGTGTGGATGGGGTAACGGTTGGGCGGCGGAGTCTGTATGATGCTGAGGTCTCGCGCGCCCATCAGGCTGAATTGCAGCGTACGGGGTATGGGCGTGGCGGTGAGTGTCAGCGTGTCGACATTTACGCGCATCTGACGCAGCTTTTCCTTGGTGGAGACACCGAACTTCTGCTCCTCGTCGATGATGAGCAGCCCGAGGTCGTGGAATTTGACACCCTTGCCAATGAGCTTGTGCGTGCCGATGATAATGTTAATCCTGCCCTCCTTCAGTTCCTCCAAAATCTGTTTTGTCTTGGCGGCACTGCGCGCACGAGAGAGGTATTCTACGCTCACGGGCATATCGCGCAGCCGCTCGCTGAAAGTGCGGTAGTGCTGATACGCCAGCACGGTGGTGGGCACAAGCACGGCCACCTGCTTGTTGTCGGCACAGGCCTTGAAGGCGGCGCGCACAGCCACCTCGGTCTTGCCAAAGCCAACATCGCCGCACACAAGGCGGTCCATGGGCCGTGAGCGCTCCATATCCTGTTTTACGTCCTGCGTAGTCTTAAGCTGGTCGGGCGTGTCTTCGTATCGGAACGAGGCCTCCAACTCGTGCTGCATAAAGCTGTCGGGAGAGAACGCAAAACCCTTTTCCTCGCGCCGGCGGCTATAGAGCAGAATCAGGTCGCGCGCAATGTCCTTAATCTTCTTCTTGGTGCGCTCCTTCATGCGCTCCCATGCGCCCGTACCAAGCGTGCTGATGCGCGGCTGCTCGCCCTCTTGTCCCTTATATTTGGAGACCTTGTGCAGGGAATGGATGGAGACGAAGACAATGTCGTCATGGTTGTAGATGAGTTTGATGACTTCCTGCATCTGCTCGCCGTTGGGGATGCGTACAAGGCCGCCGAAACGGCCAATGCCATGGTCTATGTGTACCACATAATCGCCAAGCTCGAACTGCTGTATCTCCTTCAGCGTAAGCGCCACCCTTCCGCGATGCGCCTTCTCGCTCTTGAGGTTATACTTGTGGTAACGGTCAAAAATCTGATGGTCTGTGAAGAAACAGGCCTTGAGGTTGTCATCCACATAACCGCAATGCAATGTGCGCTTTACGGGAGTGAAGCTGATGTGTGACTGCTTGTCCTCGAAAATCTGCCTTAGGCGCTCTGCCTGCTTTTCGCTGTCGGCAAGGATATACAGTCTGTAGCCCTTTGCCATAAAATCCTGAAAAGATTGGAAAATCAGGTCAAAATTCTTGTGGTAGACAGGCTGAACGCGAGTGGAGAAAGAGAGGACGTCTGCGGATGAATCCGCCTGACCGCCACTGAGTTCTATGGTACGGAAGCGGTCTGCAAGCAGACGGAACGACGATGGGCGCACCAAGAGTGTATCACGTGCAAGCTTTTCGCGCTCCTGAAATTCCTCCAACTCGGTTTTGTCCTCGCCCGCAATAATGGCCTGCTGCAAAAAGCCGTCATGAAATATCCGCTCCACCACATCATGCACATAGGCCTTGCTTTTCAGCACGAGACGGGCGGAAGGCGGAAGGAATTCGAGAAAACACTGACGGTTCTCTGCTTCCACCGAGAGCTGGGGGACTATATTGACGGAAGCAAGCCTCTTCTCGCTAAGCTGCGTATTGACATCGAACGTGCGGATGCTGTCCACATCGTCACCGAAGAAGTCAATCCGGAAGGGATACTCGCAACTGTACGAAAAAACGTCAAGAATGCTTCCGCGAACGGCATATTGGCCGGGTTCGTAAACGTAATCCACACGGTTGAACTTAAGATTAAGGAGCGTCTCCTGCATAAACGCTATGTCTACCCGCTCGCCTTCTGAAAGCGAAATTGTCTGTTGGTTCAGTTTCTCTCTCGTCACAACCATTTCCGACAGGGCAGAGGGTGTGGTAACAATGAATAGCGAAGCGGCGTCGTGAATGCGGCTCAGCACCTCGGTACGCATGATTTCATTGCCCGAATCGCGTTGGCCGTACTTTACCGCCCGCTTGAAACTGCTTGGGAAAAACAGCACCTTTTCATCGCCCAAAACCTGAACAAAATCATGGTAGAGATAACCTGCCTCCTCCTCGTCATCCATAATAAAGACATACGGCACGTCCTGCGCACAATTGAAGTGCTTCATCAGGGTGGAGAAAAGAACAGGCACGGAACTGCCCTGAATTTCATTGAGGCGTACTGTCCTTTCATCGGAAAGCAACAGCCTGTTCAACGCTTGCAGTTGCGGATGCAGCCGGTATAAGTCTGTCAGTTCGTCGAGGCGCATATCTTTACCTGATTATCTATGTTTGTTTCAAACATCAGTAATTTCCTTCAAAAACACTTCGGCACGTTCAAGCGTGTCAAGCTTGCCAACGTCCATCAGCTGCAAATCATCCTGTATATAGCCATAGATGGGAACAATATGGCAAATGCTCAGATAAAAGTCTATAATTCCGAATTTGGCGGGCCATCCCTGGAAATGCGAGAACAAGGCAGGTTCCATCTGATGAATGCCGGAAAAAGCGAGCCGCCTACACTTTTCAGGGTCTAAATTGGGGTATGGGCTCTTTATCTGCTTTGTGGCTTCGTTTATCCATCCCACAAGACGGAAATCATCATCAAACAACAGGTAACGGTTAGTATTGCGTTGGCTCACAAGCAAGACGGCTGCCCTACCCTTGCCAGACGAGTAAAACTCAGAAAGGTTGGCATTGCTCAGAATGTCGACGTTATGAATGAGAAACCGCGATGACGAGAGCAAATCCATGGCATGGCGTATGCCACCGCCTGTTTCGAGCAATTCGCTGCGTTCATCGCTGAATGCTATATCAATACCCGTATCATGCGCTGCGCACCAATCCTCAATCATATCAGCAAAATGATGTACATTGATAACGGCCTCGGTACAACCATGGCGCTTAAGCTTTTCCAAAAGAATTTGCAGCAAGGGTTTCCCGCCTACGGGCACAAGCGCTTTGGGCATACTGTCAGTCATAGGTTTCAACCTTGTACCTAATCCGGCTGCAAAAATCATTGTCTTCATACTGTTGCCGGTAATGTTTGTGTTATGTTCTGTTCTCTGTGGCATATCCTGACCTCTATGCCGAATTTGTCATGAATATGTTCAGCCAAACGCTGTGCGCTGTACACGCTGCGGTGCTGTCCGCCTGTACAGCCGAATGAGAACATGAGACTGGTGAATCCGCGCTGAATGTAACGTTGGATATGCGCATCGGCCAATCTGTATATGCTATGCAGGAAGACAAGAATCTCACCGTCATCCTCCAAAAAACGGATGACAGGTTCGTCTAATCCCGTCAGCTTTTTATAAGGTTCGTAACGGCCGGGGTTATGTGTGCTTCTGCAATCAAACACATAGCCACCGCCATTACCGCTTTCATCCTCAGGAATACCGTTTCTGTATGAGAAACTGAATACCTTAACCACAAGAGGCCCTTTACCGTCATATTTGCTAAAAGTGGCGGGTCCATCGGCAATATGGGCGTTATAAGGATTGTTTTCTGTAATTTTGTATCCGTCGGCACGCTTCTTTGTCTCAGGAACTTTGGGCGCAAACTGCGGCAGATTTACCATATCATTAAGAATCTCCGTAAGATATGGATAAGGACATCCGCCATGGTTCAGCAAATCCCTGAGGTTGTCCAATGCAGGGGGAATGCTGTCAAGAAAATGCTTCTTACGTTCAAAATAGCCTCTGAATCCGTAGGCACCCAAAACCTGCAGCAAGCGAAAGAGTATGCAGAGTTGCAGGTCTTTTCTGAATTTTCTTTCATCAACCTCGATGTAATGTTTCAGATTTGTCAAATAAACTTCAATCAGTTCGTTACGCAAGTCCTTGCTATACTTTGCGGAAGCTTGCCACAGGAAACTTGCCAAATCATATTGTAAAGGACCTTTTCTACCGCCTTGGAAATCGATAAAGTGCGGATTACCTTCCTTGTCCACCATTACGTTTCTTGACTGAAAGTCGCGATACATGAAATAGTTGGAGGGAATGTTTGCTATGTCACGCGACATAAGTTGGAAAGAAGCTTCAAGTTTCAGTTCATGGAAATCCACTCCCGTAGCCTTAAGGAAACAGTATTTAAAATAATTGAGGTCGAACAGCACGTTGGTAGTATCCATAGAGGCTTGCGGGTAGCAATGGCTGAAATCAAGGTTTCTGCCTCCGCGTATCTGTATGTCGGGGAGCGCTGCAATAGTACGACGCAACAGTTCCTTTTCATGACTGGTGTAACGTCCGCCTGCATCACGGCCGGCTTTTAGTGCGTCGAAAAGCGTGGTGTCACCCAAATCATCCTGTAGATAGCACAATCCGTCATCGCTAATGGCATGAACGTGTGGTACAGGGAGTTTTGACGTGATAAAATGTTTTGAAAGATAACAGAACGCATGATTTTCGTCGCGGCTTGTACCCACAACACCAATCAGAGGGTTTCCTTTCTCACAAGTCAGTCTGTAATACTTCCGGTTACTTCCCGCACCGGGAATGGGCTCACAGGCAACACACTCAAAACCGGTATGCGTTTTATATAAGTCTTTTAGTATATCCATTGTATGTATGTTTTTGCGTCTTAATCCATGCTAACTATTGGGGTTGAATGCTAAAATGTCTGCTATCACTGAATGTAACGGAGAGTATTCCGCCATGCAGGATGTTATTCCACGATTCGGGGAGATTCTGTTGCATGAGATGGTTAAGTCTCATTTGTATCACCATTCTGCTTTCTGAAGATAGCGTTTGCGTAATGGCATTATCATTTATGAAGCGTGTAGCGCCACCATGGCAAAACGTGTTTGACACACATAATGTCCGGTCTGTTATCTCAAAACAGAATGTCTTGTCCCAAGCTCCGATACTGAATTTGTTTGGAGCATATTTTTCCAAATTCACAGCGCCTGAAGTAAGGTTGTCATCCCAACTGTCCGTATTCTCCAAAAACTTCGTATCGCACAGCGATGCAATAAAATATGTATGTCTTGTCCCAAGAGAGTCCGACGCTGTGAGGAATGTCAACGGACCGTCCATGGCAGATATAATCAAGTCTGCATCGATACACATATTCAGGGCAAGCAGCCCCAACCTTATATTGGGAATACTTCTTGCCAACTTCAACAGGCTCTGCCCATCAGCATTCATAAAAACAGCCGATGAAACCTTATTATTTGAAATGCCAATAGGTTTATATTCGCCAACGGGATGAAATGTACTGTCTATTTTATCTAAAAGTTTTAACAGTTCAGGCTTATCAGTCTCAATAGTGCCGTCAATGCGGAGGTCGTTGCCATGAACACTAAATCCTGCACTCACGATAAAATCTTCAACGCTTACATTTTTAGGAAATGTTTGCTCTAAGGCTGCGGTAACGGATTCGGGCAGAATATTTGCATTGCCGACAAATGACATCGGACAGTCCAATGAGTCTAACTTATGATGGAAGGCACAATAAGTTTGTCCTTCCTGCATCATAAGTTGTGTCATATAACCCTTAATACTATCAGTTAGAGATAAATTCAAGAATGCCAATATCTTTTCTCGGTCATACACGAGCAGAAAATTGGACAGGTATGCCCAATTAAGGTTATTTTCTTGAAAAACCTGTATATTCTTACCTTCAAGGAATTCGGTAAGAGCAGACTGTTCGGAAATTGCACCCACAATGCCTATTCTTTTATCAAAATCAGCAAAGGCATACAGTGGCTGACCAAAATCTATACCGGTTTTATTGGAGTAATCGTATAAAAACAGTTCTGCAAGTATGTCCGGCGCTTTTTTATATTCCTTGGCAATTCTGTCTACATGAATACGCGACAACGCTATTACATTATGCGGTAAAACCGACAAATATCTGCCTTCAGAAACTTTTCTGCTGCATATATACAATACACACGCCAATACCAAGACTATGGATGAAATGAGGAAAATCCACTTTCTTTTACTCATCAGTTCTGATTTTTAATTTGCATGCAATGGACGGCTACAAGAGCTGCCGTTTCTGTCCTCAGGCGGCTTTTTCCAAGACTGACGCTTTGGTATCCGTTGGCCAATGCCATCTTAACTTCTTCAATGCTAAAATCGCCTTCAGGTCCGATTAGGACAGTAGCGGGTTCGCCTTTTTTTAATATATCCAACAGATAAGGGCGAGTATAGGAACCGTTCTCGGCCACATCTTCATCAGCATAACAATGGCAAATAAACTTTTGCCCACAGCGCGGTGATTTGACAAATGACTTAAAGTCTGTCATTTCGTTCAAGACTGGCTTCCATGCTTTATGGCTTTGCTTCATACCTGAAATCAGAATCTTGTTTATCCTTTCACACTTTATCACACGCCTTTCGCTGTTGGTGCAATTGAGGAAAGTAAGTTCATCAAAGCCTATCTCTGTTGCTTTCTCTGCAAACCATTCAACCCTATCCATCATCTTGGTAGGTGCCATTGCCAAATGCAAATGTCCTGACCAAGCAGGTGACTGCGGCTGTTTTTCAATCACTTTATAAAAACACCGGTGGCCGGTTGCGGTGGTTATCTCCGCTTCGTAATAACAACCGTTACCGTCCATAAGAAATATGGTGTCACCACTTGTCAGACGCAAAACCTTTACTGCATGTCTTGCTTCTTCTTCGGGCAGTTCACCCTTCATATCTGCATCAAAGAAATATCTTACCTCTTTCACTTTTTATTGGGTATATGTTTGTAACTGAACAAAAATGAGAACGCAACTGCTATGCACAAGGCGTAAAGTGCAAAGATATACCAGCAGGTGGTCCAACCCTGAATTACGTCTGAACCCGCCGCTTCTGATGGTAGATTGTAGACGTATTTATTGATAACCATTTGTGCGATAATCATACCGAATGTGGCACCGAAACCATTGGTCATCATCATAAACAGGCCTTGTGCGCTACTGCGTACCGACGAATCCGTCTCCTTGTCTACGAACAAAGAACCGCTGATATTGAAAAAATCGAAAGCAATGCCGTAAACCAACATACTAAGTACGAAAAGCCACACGCCTTCACCCGGATTCCCGACTGCAAAGAAAAGGAAACGCAACGCCCATGCCAACATTGCTATCAGCATAACGCGTTTAATGCCAAATCTGCTCAGACAGAACGGGATAAACAAAAAGCACAATGTTTCGCTTATTTGGCTCATGGAAATCAGAATATTAGCATGCGCTACTCCAAAGGTTCCCGCATACTCCTCTATTTGTCCAAAACTGGAAATGAACGGATTGGCAAAACCGTTCGTAATCTGCAGACATACGCCCAAAAGCATACTGAAGACAAAAAACACTGCCATGCGATAGTTCCGGAATAACGCAAATGCATTGAGGCCAAGAGCCTGTACAAGTGTCTTCTTGCCATTGTCCCTTTTAACAGGGCAAGAAGGTAATGTCCGTGCGTACAAAGCAAGTATAAAGCTCAAGAATGCACTCCATGCAAATTGGTAGGGGCTGGTCTGCATTCCTCCCAAATCCACAATCCACATACTCACGATAAAACCAATTGTACCCCACACTCTTATCGAAGGGAATGATTTGACAGTATCCAAGCCTGCGTTTTCAAGTGCGGTATAAGCAACGCTGTTGGAAAGGGCTATGGTTGGCATAAAGAATGCCACGCTACAAGCGTAAAGCGAGAACAGAGGGGCGAATGACAACGAATCCTGTGCTTGAAGCGCATAAAAACAGACAAACAACTTGAAAGTGCCGGCCATTAAATGGCATACGCTTAACAAGCGCTGGGCTTGAATCCATCTGTCGGCCAATATACCCATCAATGCAGGCATACAGAGTGACACCAACCCTTGCACGCTATAGAACCACCCTATCTGACTTGCCAAACCGTTTTTGGCCAAAAAGGTACCCATGCTTGTGAGGTATGCTCCCCAAACGGCAAACTGTAGAAAGCTAAGAAGGGTAAGCCTAAATTTGATACTCATTCTCTTACTTCTGACTGACAAATTCTATACCAATGCATTTATTCAACATACAGCACAAGGCCTTTCAGGTATTCACCTTCGGGATGATAGATATTAATGGGATGGTCTGCGGGTTGGTGAAGCTGATGCAAAATCCGAACGCTTCTTCCGCTCATAGCCGCCGCTGTAAAGACTGCCATTCTGAACTGGTCCTTGTTTACGGCCTGAGAACAACTGAAAGTAAACAGAATACCCCCTGGCTGTATTTTTTCAAATGCCTTGGCATTAAGTTTGGTATATCCTCTTATTGCATTCTTCAAAGCGTCCTTGTGCTTTGCAAATGCAGGAGGGTCAAGAATAATCAGGTCGTAAGGTACTGTCATTCTGTCAAGGTATTTAAAGGCGTCCTCTGCAAACGCTTCATGACGGGCGTCAGAAGGGAAATTCAGTTCCATATTGGCATTGACCAAATCAATAGCTTTGGAACTACTGTCTACACTATGCACAAGATTGGCTCCGCCTCGCATACTATAGACACTGAATCCGCCGGTATAACAGAACATATTTAGGACATTTTTACCCTTAGAGTAATGCTCAACCAAACTGCGGTTATCTCTTTGGTCTACAAAGAATCCCGTCTTTTGACCCTTTAACCAATCTATATGGAATTTCAGTCCGTTCTCAATGGAAACATTATCGTCGCTGCTACCATAGATGAAGCCGTTTTCCTGTCCTAATCCGGCCTTGAAGGGTAATGTGGTTTCGCTTTTATAGTATATTGATTTAAGCTCACCGCCCATAACGCTGCACAACGCTTCTGCAATAATATTTCTGTCAAGATGCATTCCTACGCTATGAGCCTGCATAACAGCATTCTGTCCGTAAATATCTATTATAAGACCTGGGAGACAATCGCCTTCGCCATGTACAAGTCTGTAAGTGTTGTTATTCTCAACGCCTGAAACTCCTATGCTTCTGCGTACATTGAGGGCAGTCTGAAGACGGGTTTTCCAAAAATCAATATCTATATCCTCATTTTCAAACGTAAGCACTCTAACGGCAATGCTTCCAATTTGCCAATGACCTTTGGCTATAAAATAGCCTTCCGAAGTGTATACATTAACAATCTCGCCTTCGTTGGGATTGCCGTCAATCCGTTGAACTGCTCCTGAAAAAATCCACGGATGAAACCTTTTGAGACTTTCTTCTTTGCCTCTTTTCAAATATAGTGATGTCGTACTCATATCATCAAAATTATGTATTTTCCTTTAATTTCTTTTCACGTTTCTTGGACACTCGTTTTTTTCTCCCTCGCGAGGAAGATTTTTTTCCCTCGGGAGGGAGTTTGATTTCTACCGGTTCTTGGCTTGCTTCTTTTTCATCTGAAATAACTGGTTCCTGAGGTAACACCTTTAGTTCATAACCTTCATTTTTTAGCCGGCACAGTTCTTTATAAATCATGATACATGACCATGCGTCGGTGGCTGCATATAGTTTCTGTTTGTCCGTCAGGATGTCTGCCTCCCAATTGGTCAATTGCTGGTTCTTGCTTATTTTTTGTCTGAAAACATTTGCAAAGAGCTTTTGCAAACTCATGTCTTCTATTCCGAATTCCTTTACAAACTGCTGAAGTTCTATAAAGGTGCCTGGGGTAAATTCGCGCCTACGCCTGAGCACGGAAAGGTCATCTCTGAGACTCAGACCAACCTTAGTTATTTTTGTGTCTGTAAGAATGCGTATAAGGCAATCGGGAATATCTATATGATTCAGTCTGAAGAGGAAACACACATCCTCGGCGCATATCTGCAAAAGGGCAACCTGATTGACGTTCCCTCGCTGAAAGGAGGGTCGGGTTTCCGTATCAAAACCAAGCATGTCTTGTTTTAGCAAAAAATCAACGGCCTTTTCTGCATCGAAAGTATTATTGACGACAACAATTTTCTTATCGAACGCTACAATGGGCAGATTTGCCAGCGACTTTTTGTCAAATTTATTATAAAGCGTCCTCATCAGAATCGGCAGTAATTTTATATCTTATCTGATGCAGTTTGCACAGACTGTCAACAAGACACTTCCCCCAGAACAACTCAAACTGGTCCATCACAAGCCAAAGGGCATCGTGCATACAGTCCTCCACACCTATCTGGTAGGCGGAAACAAAGTTTCGCAATGATTGGTACATATCAGACAGGTTCTCGCTTATGGAGCACCATTTTGTCTCATCAGACTGTATATTGGCATCGAACACCAATTCTTCGTAATCATCGTCATTACCCATGATAGAATAAATGATGTTCCGAATCCAATTATAGTCTTCTTCCGTTACTTTATCATCGGGCAGAAAATCACCGTTGCTTTCTATGCGTTTAACCATAGTGGCCTTCATGTAAAGATAAGGCAGAAGTTTGAGCATGGTATCCACAAACTGCTCCTTGCTTCTGCCTGAACTTTGCTCCAAAAAAGCGCAGAATTCAGCCGCAACGGTTACAAAATCCAAGGTGCCCTGCGCATAGATGGATGTGGTTGTATCGTTTGTCTGTTGCATTTAGAAAACAGTGAAAAAACAGTAGTCTATGATTATTGATTTGCAAAGTTACATTTTTTTATTCTTAAAAACGAAAATATTGAAAATTTTACGCTAATTTTGCAGATTGAATATAATAATGTAGAATCATGACAACAAGAACGCAAAATAAAACAAACAAAAAAAGAAAAGCCGTACCACAAAAGACATCGTTCAAAGATAGGATGTCTTCACTGAAGAAACTACTCACTAATAATGAGGAAAACTCCGATGAAATGGAAGTGACCCGCAAAGAAAACATCCGTTTTATTATAGGCGTGGTTCTGTGTCTGGTATCTTCTTTTATAATCCTTTCTTTAGTTTCGCATTTGTTCACTGGCGCTGAAGACCAGAAAATAATCAGCAATCCGGATGCCATTGCAACAAATTGGATGGGAAATTGGGGTGCTGAGATTTCGCAATACATGATTATGGAAATGTTCGGGTTGCCCAGCATCTTCATTCCGATCATGTTGCTGGTTACGAGTATCAGAATAATGCGAATTTATGAGATAAGGCTGCACAAATGGTTTCTGAACTGCATGGTTCTGATGATTTGGTCATCGGCGGCTCTGTCATACATCAGCCTGACTCTCCCTTCTTTAGAATCTAATCATATCAGTCTTGGCGGCGCAATCGGTCTGGCACAAATACAGCTTGTACGTGAAAAAGTGGGCACGCCGGGCTTGTTTATGGTATTGCTGGTAATTGCAGTGTGCTATCTTGCCTATTTGAGTGACGAAGCCTTGTGTTATCTGCGTTCCTTGTTGGTAATCAAAAAGAAGCCTTCAGCTGAAGAGTTGGCTGATGAAGTTGACGATACCGATGATTCGGACACACTGGAAATTCAACAGATTGATGATTCACAGCAACTGAATGAAATAACCACTCCGCACAACGATTTGCCAGAGGATACGGCCACAACCATAGAATTTACAGACGTGGCCTATGAAGCGCCGGCTAAGGATGAGGCAAAAAACCACGAATTGGAGATTATCATTGAGGATACTACCGCAAACAATGATGATGAAGCCGCCAATGAAGAAGAATCAGATAGTCAGGATGTACCTATGAAAGTAACCGAAGGCGCAGGCCCCGAACCTGCAGATGTTACATCAACTGACGCTTTGGAACCATACGACCCTAAGCTTGACCTTTCAAGGTACAAGTATCCCACGTTGGACTTGCTGAAAAAGTACGATGAAACGGGCGGACATATTGACATGGAGGAACAGCACAAGAACAAAGAGCAGATCATAAACGTGCTAAATAACTTTGGTGTAAGCATTACCAGCATAAAAGCCACGGTAGGTCCTACTATTACATTGTATGAGGTAACACCGGCTCCTGGTGTACGCATCAACAAAATCAGGAATCTTGAAGACGATATTGCCCTGAGCCTGAGTGCTTTGGGAATCCGTATCATCGCACCCATTCCGGGCAAGGGAACCATCGGTATAGAAGTACCTAACGCCAAGCCACAGATGGTCTCCATGGAAAGTATCCTGAACAGCCGCAAATTCAAGGAGACAGACTTTCAACTGCCCTTGGCACTTGGCAAAACCATTACCAATGAAGTGTTCATGGTGGATTTGGCAAAAATGCCGCACTTGCTCGTTGCCGGAGCGACGGGTATGGGAAAATCTGTCGGTTTGAACGCAATTATTACTTCCCTTCTATACAAGAAGCATCCAGCAGAACTGAAGCTGGTTATGGTTGACCCCAAGAAGGTGGAATTCAGCATTTACTCACCCATTATCAACCATTTCCTTGCACAAGTAGAAGGAAATGAGGGGGACGAACCAATCATTACTGATGTGAACAAGGTTATACAGACGCTGAAGAGTCTCTGCGTGGAAATGGACTCACGATACGATTTGCTGAAAAACGCACGATGCAGAAACGTGAAGGAGTACAACCAAATGTTCAAGGACCGCAAGCTGAATCCGAATAATGGCCACCGCTTTATGCCTTATATAGTTGTGATTATTGACGAGTACGGTGACCTGATAATGACTGCAGGCAAGGAAATTGAACTCCCGATTGCCCGTATTGCCCAACTGGCGCGTGCGGTGGGAATCCACATGATAATAGCCACACAGAGACCCACTGCCAATATCATTACCGGTACCATCAAGGCGAACTTCCCCGCACGAATGGCATTTAAGGTAAGCGCTATGGTGGATAGCCGTACCATTCTTGACCGTCCGGGCGCAAACCAATTGGTTGGAAAGGGTGATTTGCTGTTCCTTTCCGGCAATGAGCCTACTCGAGTGCAATGTGCTTTCGTGGACACTCCTGAAGTGGAGAAGATATGTATGCACGTTGCCTGCCAGCAAAGTTATCTCGGCCCCCATCTGTTGCCGCGCGTAGAAATGGAAGGCGAGGATGACAGTAATTTGGATGTGGACATGAATCATCTTGACCCCATGTTTGAAGAGGTGGCAAGAATGGTTGTTGTTGACCAAAGCGGAAGTACAAGTATGATACAACGTAAGTTCAGCATTGGCTATAATCGTGCTGGCCGTCTGATGGACCAGTTGGAAAAAGCCGGCATTGTAGGCCCTGCAAAAGGCAGCAAGCCACGCGAGGTTCTTTGCATAAGCGAAGAAGACTTACAATTCAGACTTTCAAATTTAAGATAAGTATAAATCCTTAATATATAGACAATGACACATTTTAGCAGCCGAATTATCCTTTCAGCCATACTGATGAGCGGTTATGCCTGCTTTGTACAAGCGCAACAGGTAATGGAGGAGCATGATGTCTTCCCCACTCGCCTCGAAACAGATATTCCTTATCGTATTCCTGCCATTACAACAGCCTCCAACGGCGACTTGATTGCAGTGGCCGACTATCGTTATTGCCGAATGGACATCGGTTTTGCAGGGACAGGAGACGGACGTATCGACTTAAGGGCGCGTATCAGTAAGGACAACGGACATACATGGCAGCCCCATTTTACCATAGTAAAAGGTAAAGGACGCGCCTTGGATGCCTTTCACACAGGTTTTGGTGACCCGTGTATCATAGCGGATAAGAACAGTTCTAAAGTGTTTCTTCTGAGTTGCGCCGGCAACGTGTCTTTCCCTGCAGGAACTCGCGAGAAGCATCAGGGCATTGCCATTATGCACAGTGAGGACAACGGGCAAACGTGGAGTGAGCCTAAGGACATCGCAGAAAACATATATGGAATGTTCGACAACTGTAAGCGAGGTCCCGTAAGAGCTATGTTCATCGGATCAGGAAAAATCCACCAAAGCCGGTATACAAAAGTAGATAAATACTACCGTCTGTATTGTTCAAACTTGGTTACCGATGTAAACGGTGAACGCCTGAATTACGTGTTATATAGCGATGATTTCGGCAATAATTGGAATGTTTTGGGCGAAAAGGATGATGTACCTATTATTAATGGAGACGAGCCTAAGGTGGAAGAACTTCCTGACGGCCGCATTGTCATTAGCAGCAGATGCGGAGGCGGCAGACTTTTCAACATATTTGAATTTGAGAACAAAGAGAAAGCTACCGGAAAATGGGGGAAACAAGCATTCTCGGGTGCAGAAAACAACGGAACAACCGCAAAAAGCAACGCTTGCAACGGGGAAATTCTGGTATTGCCGGTAATAAGAATATCAGACAAAAAACAGACCAATCTTGTTTTACAAAGTGTTCCCTTTGGTCCCGGCCGTACTAATGTCGGTATATATTATAAAGAATTAGGCGACAAGTCAGCTTACGACACACCGGCTAATTTTGCCAAAGATTGGAATGGCAGCATACAGGCCAGCGCTTTACCCAGCGCATATTCAACAATGACACTTCAGGCAGATAACACTATCGGATTCCTGTTTGAAGAAGAGACGTACTGCTCTTCATGGGGTGGCGGTTACACCATCAAATACCAAAAGTATTCCATTGAAGGCATAACCAATGGAGCATATAAAATAGATGTAAAGAATGTCAAATAAAAACTAAAGTAACATGAAGAAGAATTATTTGTTTTTACTGGTGTCTTTTTTATGTCTGACACTAAGTGCGAAGAATGACGGTATGAAAATTTTGGATGAAGCAGCCAAACGCATCGAAAAGTATGGCGATGTATGCGTAAAATTCAAGGCTACTGCATTCAAAGGAAATGAAGAACAGGGACGGATGGAAGGGCAGATGAGCTTACAAGGCATGAAATATTATCTGAATACGCCCGAGCTTGTAACATGGTATAACGGAACCACACAATGGACGCTTGTCCCCGATAATAAAGAGGTAAACATTACGAATCCTACTATTGAAGAGATTCAATCTGTACATCCCTATTCGTTTCTCTCGCTTTATAAGAACGGATACGACATTAGAGTGAAGGACAACAAGCTACGCGGTCATGATGTGTACGAAGTACATCTGACAGCCAAGAAGAAAAGCATGAGTTTACAGGAGATTTATGTTGATGTAAGAAAGTCTGACTATACATTGTATTGTATACGAGTCCGCCAAGGAAATGTCTGGAACCGCATTAGTCTGGAAACCATACAGGGGGGACTACAGTTCTCAGAATCTGACTTTACATTCAAGAAAGAGGAATATCCCGATTATGAAATCATAGACTTAAGATAAATGTTATGGAAAAGATTAAATTATTGATTATTGGAAGCGGACCAGCCGGATATACGGCAGCAATATATGCTGGAAGAGCCAACTTATCTCCGGTATTGATAGAGGGTATGCAGCCGGGCGGACAGCTTACCACAACCACCGAAGTGGAAAACTTTCCCGGATTTCCCGATGGAATTGATGCCAATGAATTGATGGAAAATATGCGTTCACAAGCAGAGCGTTTCGGATGCAAATTTATAATGTCTGCCGTAGAACGTGCAGATTTCTCAAGTGCTCCGTATCGTCTTTGGCTTGATGACGACACAGAAATTATCGCAGATAGTGTGATTATAGCAACCGGTGCCAGTGCCAAGTACCTTGGTCTGCCCGATGAGCAGAAATATATGGGAATGGGCGTAAGCGCTTGCGCCACTTGCGACGGTTTCTTCTACCGCAAGAAGGTGGTAGCGGTTGTAGGTGGTGGAGATACTGCATGCGAGGAGGCGCATTATCTTTCCGGTTTGGCTAACAAAGTGTATCTGATAGTGCGCAAACCGTATCTGCGCGCAAGTCAGATAATGCAGGAACGTGTACTTAACAACGATAAGATTGACGTGTTGCTTGAGACAAACACGCTCGGACTGTATGGCGAGAATGGTGTGGAAGGTGCACATGTTGTATATAAGAAAGGCGAACCGGGAGAAAAGCAGTACGACCTGCCAATTGACGGATTCTTCCTTGCCATAGGTCACCGTCCCAACAGTGATGTGTTCAAGCCATGGATAGAAACAGACGAAATAGGCTATATTAAGACCAAAGACGGCTCACCCTGCACATCCATCCCCGGAATTTATGCCGCAGGTGACGTGGCTGACCCTCATTATCGTCAGGCGATAATTGCGGCAGGCAGCGGAGCAAAGGCTGCAATGGAAGCCGAGAAGTATCTGAGTTCATTAAAATAATCCAATACCCGAATTCCTTGTGTCATGAACAAATGGCAACTCTATAAACTTTTGCGCAAGAACGACAATTTGCGTGATGAAAGACATCCCATGTTCGAGAAGAACCGCTTCATGAAATTTCTCGGCTGGTTCATGATTCTGTATTATGCTGCAATACTCATACTGATGGGTGTTGTAATGCCGTTAGGATTAAGAGAGGAATATAACGGAGTGGCATCTTTCCATATTTTGGACGGCTATTTTCTATGGCTTCTCTTTGTAGATTTCTGGACAAGGTTCACCATGCAGGAAACACCGGCACAGACTGTTAAACCTTACCGCCTGCTCCCCATAAGCAGAAAGTTTCTCATGCATGTCTATCTGACGCGTTCTGGCTTTAGCTTAGGAAACATGTTCTGGTGGTTCTTTCTTGTTCCCTTCGGACTTCTTGCCGTTATGCCGTTGCTCGGTTGGTGGAGTTTCGTAGGCTGGTTGATGGGTTGGTGGATGCTTTGCATTGCTAACGGCTTTTTTTATCTCTTTGTGCGTGCTCTCTGTATGCGACATCTTGCATGGTTACTGATTCCGATCCTTGTACACGGAGGTCTCATTTTGCTCATACTCCTGCCCGAAAAAAATTGTCTGGATATGCCATGCACCGAGTTCATGTACCAGTTTGCACTGGGCAATCCCCTGCCCTATCTTGCAACAGCAGTAATAATTGGTTTGGGGTATTATGCCAACTTTATCCTGCAAGGCAGTATGACTTACAACGAGGTGGCAAAAAAAGAAGAGATAAAGCATGCGAGCAAGATGTCGTACTTCAACCGTTATGGTGCAATGGGGGAATACCTTAAACTCGAAATCAAACTCCGATTGCGTAACAAACAGGTAAGAATGTCGTTTTTCATTCTGCTTGGCCTGATGACGCTATTAAGTGCAATGCTTTATTTCACCGATATTTACGACGGCGAATTCATGAAGAGCTTTATCCTGCTTTACGACTATGTGGGATTAGGTACGATGACATTGATTACGATAATGTGCTATGAAGGAAATTACATTGACGGACTGATGAGCCGGCGAGAAAGTATTTACGAACTGCTTCGCGCCAAATTCTATTTCAATTCGGCCATGATGCTCATTCCGCTCATGCTCGTCATTCCGCTTACCATTATCGGAAAAATCTCAATTTGGATGAACGTTGCCTATTTCCTTTTTACCATAGGTGTCATTTATCCCGGAGTGTTCCAGCTTGCCGTATATAATAACAATACATTGCCGCTTAATCAAAAGGTAACGGGAAAACAAGGTAACGCCACACAACAGATTGTATCCATGGTAGTACTGTTCCTCCCCATCGGTTTGGAAAAAATCTGCGTATGGATTATGGGACCAGTATGGGGCTATGTCCCTATGATTGTTCTCGGCCTTACTGGCATTGTTACCCACAAGATATGGCTCCGCAACATCTATGTACGCTTCATGAATCGCAGATATATCAATATGGAAGGATATAGAGCAAGCCGCAATTCCTAATCATAAATTCTTTCTCATTATGAATATTACTATTGAAAACCTCCGCAAAAACTTCGGCGAAAAGACTGCTGTAAATATAAATCAATTTGAAATACCTTCCGGCCAGATTCTTGGTCTTGTTGGAAATAACGGAGCCGGAAAGAGTACGCTTTTCCGTCTGATGCTCGACTTGATAAAGGCCGATGAAGGTCGTGTGCTGATGAATAGCACTGACGTTTCCAAAACAGAAGAATGGAAAAGTTGGACAGGTGCGTTTATAGACGATTCCTTCCTGATTGATTATCTTACACCAGATGAATACTTGCAATTTGTTGCGCGAATCTCGGGTATCGCAGAAGATGAATATAATGCTTTTCTGCAAAAGTTCGAACATTTTATGGCTGGCGAATTAATTGGACAGAACAAACTGATTCGTAACCTTTCTGCCGGCAACAAACAGAAAGTAGGCATTGTGGCTGCCATGCTGCTTCGCCCACAGATTCTTATTCTTGACGAGCCCTTCAATTTCCTTGACCCCAGCAGCCAAAGCGCCATCAAGAATCTGATTCTTGAATATAATCATGAAACAGGCGCAACCATATTGGTCAGCAGCCATAACCTGCAGCACACCGTAGATATCAGTCCGCGCATAGCATTGCTGGAAAACGGTGTAATTATACGAGACATAGACAACTCGGACGGCAAGGCGCAGGAAGAGTTGGAAAACTATTTCAAGATTTGCGATTAAAACGTAATCATTCAAAAAATATAATCTCATGAATAAAACACTAATGCTTCCCATGGCGTTGCTTTTTACGACAGCAGCCAAGGCACAACTTAAGGTGACAGACCTTAGAGTGGAGCACATGCACAATCCAACTGTGGTGGATGAGACAGTGCCGCGTTTCAGTTGGATAAACGAGGCCATGAACAAGAAAGAGCGCGGAAAACGTCAGACTGCATATCAGATAGGCGTAGCGACATCTGAGGCAAAGGCTAAAGCCGGAGTCTTCGACATGTGGGATACAGACAAGCAGATATCATCCGAATCCGTATTGATTCCATATCTCGGACAGCCGTTGAAGTCTGGCAAAGACTACTATTGGTGTGTCCGTACCTGGGATGAAGACGGAAAAGTATCCAAGTGGAGCCAAGTGGCTACCTGGGGAATGGGGTTACTGAAACCCACCGATTGGAAGGCGCAATGGATAAAACCGGCTAAAACCACAACTAATGCGCCAATGCTTAGACGCACTTTTTACATCGGAAGAAAAGTAAAGCAAGCCAAAGTCTTCATTTGCGGATTAGGTTTTCATCAACTTTACATGAACGGCAAGCGTGTGGGCAATGACGAACTCGTCCCCAACATTTCAAATTATTCTTACCGTTCCGACCTGCACACACACGCTATCGCCCTAAACGACGAGTTCGAGGGATACCGGGTTTTGTACATGAGTTATGATGTGACTGACCTTTTGAAGAGTGGCAACAACGCCATCGGTGTGCTGCTGGGTCACGGATGGGCAAAGCCCGACAAACACATTGCGTCCCACTTTACCGACCCTTGTCTGCGTTGCCAGATAAACATTGAATATACAGACGGAACAAATGAAGTGGTTGCACCTACAGACAATAGTTGGAAAGTAAAGAATTCGGCCATCCACTACAACGGACTATTCCAGGGTGAGCTATACGATGCACGTTACGAGACTCCAGACTGGGCATCAACAACATGCGATGAAAGTTCATGGGAACAGGCAGTTGCCATTAATGGTCCAACCGGAGAAATGTCTGCCATGACATCACCGGCAGACAAGATTATGGAGGTGTTGAAGCCTGTTGAGTTCAAGAGACGCGAAGACGGCAGATATGAGGTGGACTTTGGTGTGGAAATATCCGGATGGCTACGGCTTAAAGACATAACAGCCAAGGCAGGCGACACCATTCGCATCGATTACGAATGCGAATCGCCTCAGGGGATACAGCGCTATGTATGCAATGGCTCGGGTAAGGAAAGCTATGCACCCCACTTTACATGGTTTGTCTTCAGAAAAGCCTACATTTCCGGCATTGAACAGCTTACATCGTCTAACCTTCAGGCAGAAGCCGTAAACAGTGATGTGGCAGAAAATGCCGTATTTGAATGTTCAAATCCCTTGTTCAACCAGATACTCACCATCTGGAAACGCTCCCAAAAAGACAATATGCACGGTTCCATCGCAAGTGATTGCCCCCATCGTGAGCGCTTACCTTACACCGGTGACGGACAGGGAGCCTGTGGTATTGTAATGGAACATTTTGATGCAGCGGCATTTTATGCCAAATGGATTCGTGACGTCCGAGACGCACAAAACCGCAATGACGGCTATGTTCCCAATTCTGCGCCATGGCAGCCCGGTGCCGGCGGCGGTGTCGCTTGGGGAGCAGCCATGAACGTTATGCCGTGGGAGTTCTATTTGAACTATGGTGACAAACGACTGCTGGAACGCTGTTACGAACCCATGAAACGTCAGCTGCAATACATGACCACCTGGATGACACCCCAAGGCGTAATGTTCCAACAGCGTGCAAGTGTAGGGCAAAAGGAGCCCATGTATTGGCTCAACTTGGGTGACTGGTGTCCGCCAGACCATAGTAAGATTGCAAAGGAATCTCTTGTACATACATTTTATCTTTGGCATTGTGCCGACATTACATCGCGTGCAGCAAAAGCACTTGGGCATACAGAGGATGCTGTAAAATATGCCCAAATGGCAGAGGAGATTCGCACGGCCTTTGACCGCACGTTCTTCGATGAGAAGACTCAAAGTTGCGGGCCAAACGGGGACAACATCTTTGCGCTGAGTATGGGATTGGGCGCCGAACATCAGGCCCAGCTCATAAACACCGTTCGCAAGGAAATTGCCGAAGGTACAAAGGGTCATGTAAACGTAGGATTCATCGGAGCCAAATATTTCTTCGAGGCACTGGCACGCCATGGAATGAACGACCTTGCATACGAGGCCATGAACAAGACTGATTTCCCAAGCTACGGCCATTGGATAGCACAGGGTGCCACCACAACGTGGGAACAATGGGACGGCGGCAACTCGCGCAACCACCCAATGATGGGAAGCGGACTCACCTGGTTCAGCCGCAATCTTGCAGGCGTGCAGTACGACGAGACCCAGCCCGGATACCGTCATATAATCATTCGTCCGCAAGTGCCCGAACAGATGGACTTTGTTTCTTATAGCAAACAGACTCCCTACGGAAAAGTAAGTTCCGAACTGCGCAGAAAGAATGGACAGACTACAGTAAATGTAACCATACCCGTAAACTGCACAGCCACCCTTGTACTGCCCATCGGTACAAAAGAATTGGGACAGGGCACGTACAAGTTCATCTATGCGGAATGAACTCCTATTTTAAGAACTCATAATTCGGAAATGCTCTCTAATCTCAAGGAGAGCATTTCTGACATATAGGTAAATAAATGCTCAAATGTTTCTCGAGTTTTACTTAAGTCTTTCCCGAAAAACACTTAACTGTTTCCGGAGAAACACTTAAGTGATACTTTTTGCCCCATTTTCGTATAAAGAATTTTGCAGACAAGGGAAAAGGCCGCACCGGCATTAAAAACCGATGCAGCCCTTCCATAACGGGTCAGATTTCTTTAGTCGGGAGTGCCTTCTCCACCGATATCCACATGGTCTGAATCGGGTGAAGCGGCAAAGCCTTTTTCAATCTGACATGCTACCACACTAAGTTCCGGGCTTTCATACACATTTTCCATAAACTTTTTCATTTTTTTGTTGATTTGACATTTATACGGTTAATACATTCTTTTCTTTCCGTTCACAATATAGGTCTGTCCCTTCTTGGGGTTGGTTATGCGGCGGCCGCTCAGGTCATAGACAGCGTCGGTCTTGTGTTGTTTCTGCATCAGGCGCTCTTCAACGGAGGTGGCAGTCTCTTCGCCCTGCACATGTATGCCGATGCGCGCCATGGCGGCTTCGGACAGTTTTACGGGAGAGCCTTCGCGGCTGCTCACACGCAGATACAGGCGGAAGGGGTTCAGCGAAGAGCCTGATGCAAGGTTCTTCCATGAGCCGCCGGAAAGGGCATAGCAGCCGGCAAGCTGGGCGCTTGTCATCTTTTCGTAGATACCCGTAATCTCGAACTTGGTATAGACCGATGAGCAGTCGAGCGTCCTGCTCTCCGCCTTGTAGAGTGTTGTATTCTCCACCGTGATGCTCATCTGCTTGGCAGCCGTTGTCCTGGCCTTTATCAGATACGGATGGTTGGCATGGAGGGTTCCCTCTCTCAGCTTGATCACCTCCATGGACATGCGGTCTATCTCTCCGTTGTCATCATCATCATACGAGTGGATGGCGTTGATATAGGCCACCTCATACTTGTCCGTCAGCTGGCTCACTGGAATCTCGAAGGGAAGGTACAGCGCGTTCCATTCCGTGTTGTTGAGGGTGCGGGTATAGGTGATGCTTACATTTTCTTTATCCTCATCTTGT
>JAGBGU010000015.1 GCA_017935785.1 Bacteroidaceae bacterium | reverse complement strand
GGCAGCGAGTCTTACGTCAAACGTTTTGGCGGGTATGAACATTTAGTGGTGATGCTCTTTGGAGTGCTTAAACACTTTGATTCTCTTCGTGAACTGGAAATAGGGATGAAGGCAGAAGCCCATAAGTTGTCTCACCTGGGCATTGACTATCTGGTTAGGCGCAGCACGCTTGCAGAGGCCAATATACGCCGTCCGCAAGAGTTCTTTGCCAGTTTCTATGCTTATCTTTTGGAGAAATATGCAAAGTTTTTAGCGGACAGCAATATAAAACAATATTATTCTGAAATAGATAGCTGTTTTCGGAAAAACTTTAGTACCTTTGCACACGAAAGCGGTTTCTCCTTTAGGAGAGACACAGAGAAAACGAAGAGAAGAATATTTTTTAACCAACTTTTTTATTTAAAAAAATTATGAAGAAGTTTTTTTCTACACTTGCTGCTGCAGCCATTCTCGCTGCTTCAGTAACATCTTGCCAGCCCCCCAAGCCCAACACGCTTACTGCGGCTGAAGAAGCCGAAGGATGGCAGTTACTCTTCGACGGTGAGACACTCAACGGATGGAGAAGTTTTAACGAAAAAGAACTCAAAGGTGGTTGGACTGTTGTAGACGGATGCATCCAGGCTTCCGGCGAAGGAGGCGACGCTTCTGGCTACATCGTTACCGACAAGAAGTTTGCCAACTTTGAGCTGATGTGGGACTGGAAACTCACCAAGGGCGGAAACAGCGGTATGCTGTACCACGTAGTTGAACACCCCCGCTTCAACGTTCCTTATGTAACTGGTCCCGAGTACCAGCTGATTGACGTAGAGGGATGGGAAGAGGTAAACGCTCCCGCCAAATTGGAAGACTGGCAGAAGATTGGCGTAGACTATGCCATGCACCTGCCCGACCAGAGCAAGATGAAAATCAATCCCGTAGGAGAATGGAACACCTCAAAGATTGTCTATGACAACGGACACGTTGAGCACTGGCTCAATGGCGAGAAGATTCTGGAATTCGAAGCCTATACTGACGACTGGTTCAAGCGCAAGGCCAGCGGCAAGTGGGGCGATGCCACTGAATATGGTCTGGCTCACGAAGGTGTGCTCTGCCTTCAGGACCATGGCGACCCCGCCTCTTTCCGTAACATCAAGATAAAGGAACTGCCCAAGAAGGACAAGGGTACCGTAAGCCTGTTCAACGGCAAGGACCTTACCGGTTGGGAACTCTTCGGTTCTATGCGCGTTTCAGTTGACGAAGAAGGCAATCTCGTAACCGAAAACGGCGAAGACCTGAAGTACGGCTACCTCGGCACACGCCAGTACTACAAAGACTTCGACCTTACCGTAGAATTCAAGCAGTGCTCTAACGGTAACTCCGGACTCTTCTTCCACTCTTTCGTTCACGGTGGTTTCAAGAGCAACGTAGTTAACGGCTGGCAGTGCGAAGTGGCTCCCAAGGGTTCAGATACCGGCGGTATCTACGAGTCTTACGGCCGCGGATGGCTGATCCAGATCCCCGACGAAAAGGAAAACATCCTCAAGGAAGGCGAATGGAACACCCTGCGTCTGCGTGTTGAGGGCAACAAGGTACAGACCTGGCTCAACGGCGAAGCTATGATCGAGATTGACGACGAGCTGATTGGTTCAAAGACCGGCCGTATCATGCTGCAGATTCACGACGGCAACAACATCAAGGTGCTGTGGAGAAACTTCCAGCTCACCAATCTGTAATCTACTATACAGACCAATCTGACAAAGAAGGGATGCACGGCCGTGCATCCCTTTACTTATTATATATAATGTATAGGGAGTACTATAAGTCAGCCAGTTCCTCCGCACGGTCTATAATGGCCAACGGTCTGAAGGCTTCCAACTCTGTCCTTGGACGGAATCCCCAGGATACAGCCACGGCATCCACCCCGGCGTTATGCGCAGTCTGCATGTCCACGCCCGAATCGCCCACATACAACACATCCTCCTTCCCTACTCCGGCCGCTTCCATAATGTCAAAGACAATGGTCGGATCCGGCTTTACCGGAACACCTTCCCTCTGGCCCATCACCTTCACAAAACGGATTGCGGGGAAGTAATGCGCCACCAGCTTCTCTGTAGCGGCCTGGTATTTATTGGATGCCACAGCCAGCATCATTCCCCTTTCCTGCAGCCGCAGCAGCAATGCCGCCACCCCGGGATAAGGCTTGCTCTGTTCTGCATTGTGTGCATCGTAATACGGTACAAAGTTCGTCCTCAGGCGCTCCACATTCTCTGCCGTGCGCGCCCCCTCCGGCAATGCCCTTTCAAGCAGTTTGCTTATGCCGTTCCCCACAAATGTCCTTATTGTTTCCGTATCATGTACGGGAAAACCGGCCTTCTGCAAGGCATGGTTGGCGGCAGCCGCCAGGTCGGCAATCGTATCCAACAGTGTGCCGTCCAAATCAAAGATTACAAGTTTCTTCATCTCGGCAAAACGATTCGTTATTACAAATCATACTGCAAAATTAAGAAATTATTTTCAAACCACGAAACAGCGGATAAGATATTAGTGTTATCTGCGCCCCATCAATTATGATAGAAAAATTTTTACAAAAGCATATTTCCGTGCAGAACCAGCTGGAAAGCCGGAAATGCCCAGTTGGAAAAAGTTTGTTTCCCAACTGGAAAATTATTTTTTCTCAGTTGGAAATTTATTTTTTTCCAGTAGGGCTGTTTTTTGAGGTTAATTAGGTTCACTTTTGAACTATATTTGGCTAATTTCTGTTCATAATGAAACCAATGCATGATTGGTGGTAGAAGTAAAAAAGTTTGACAATAGGTGATAAGATTTTGAGAGAAGACAAAAGAATATTTTAATAACGAGTCGTTAAGATTAGACAAAAGAACAAAAGGACATATTTTTTTTTTGAGTAATGGGTGTTGAATGTGTTGCCGATTCCCGTCTTCCAGACGGTTTTCTGTAGGCGTATGTCTTGGTTTCCACGGACTTAAAAGTCCGCGGCTATTTAACTTCGCGTCTTTCAGACGCCATTTATATACGGACATTATAAAACCGGAGGCTTGAAAGCCCCCGGCTATTCATGTTCTCGTCTTTCAGACGCCTTTTTGATTATCCTTATTTCTGAAGGCGGGGGCGTCTGAAAGACGCGATGCCCGAGAGGGCGAATAGCCGCGGGTTCTTGAACCCGTGGTATTCAAGCATATCCCACACATTTGCCGTCTGCAAAGACGGGAATCGGCAACGGTTTCCCAACTCCGTTCCATCGGATATACTGATTCTTTCCGCTTGCTTAATTGTCCCTTTTGGCATCATCTTGCCCTATAGAGACATCACACGAAAAGAGAAAAATAAAGGGCAGTGGCCTTTTCAGAATGATTCCACCATCAAATCCTTGCGGCCAATTAGGCTGAAAATGGTAATCCGGTTGTCTTCATTGAGGACTCGCAAGGCACGCAAAATCTCATTCAGTGTGGAGCCACTGGTGGTGACATCATCCACAATCAACACGTTCTGCCTGCGGATTGTGGCACACAAAGCCTTGTCCTCCTCGCTTTTGAAGCGAAGGAAGTTCATCATATAGGGACGGAAACGACTTTTCTTTACGTCCTTGGCAATGGTAAAATAGTCCTTCTTGTGTATCAAATCCATCATTTCGTTGATGCTCTGCTTCACTTCGTCCTTCTGTTTCTCTGTATAGCGGGGACGGCCGTTCTCCAGCACATCATCCAAGTATTGCACCGCATAGGCATCCATGTCAAACGAGATGTTCTCAGGCAGCGACTTTATCAGTTCCATCTTGTGCAGACGGGGCTGGGCAAAACGGTAAATGTAACGCAACATATATTGGTTCACCTTACTCGACGACTCGGGCATCACAACAAGGTCATAGTCATAAAGGTTAATCTCATCATTTAGGTCGTTGATTGCCTTTTGGATGAATTGGCTCAGATTGGCATCGCGCTGTATCGACTCCGAGAATTTCACATACTTGATAAAAGCACCGCGCACACCACCGTCCACAGCCTCGCCGAACTCATATCCATAGTAAAAGCATTTGCCAAACGCCTCCACCTGATAGCTGCTGCCCGTCAGGCTTACAATGTCGTTTGCTCCGTCGTGTTCAAAATCAAACACAAACCTGCCCTGTTCCTTATCGTATGTAATTCCCATAAATATTATATCGTTACAACATTCCTGTCTGCAAATATACTTCTTTTTTGGTTAACCGCAAATAACAACACGATAAAAACACGACAGACTTTTTGCTTGTTACAAAACTTTTCCGTAATTTTACTCTTGACTTGGCCAGTTCCAGCGGGAAAGGCGGGTCAAAACTTTAGGATGGTTCTAAAAATTCTGGATTTAAGTTTTTAGCGATTCTGATGTTCTCAATTTCGGCCGCTTTTCGACTTTTTGGGTGTCATTTTGTCAAGTCTCATCAGTCACATAGCCCGCTATGCTCCTTCTTCAACTTACAAAAGCACATCCGAAAATAGGACGAAAATCAACACGACATAATTTTTAGAACCACCCTTTATTGAAATATGCTTCTGCTGCCACAATCGGGGTCGTGTACCTCGCCGGGGCAAGGAGCATGAAAGGACGTTTTCTGAACGTTATCTTCTACCGACTCAACTTCGCAACTTGAATCCTAAAAGAAGATGCCGCAACGAAGCGTCCATGCCGAGTGTATTATACCGGGAAGAAGGGCCGTTCCCTGTCTTTCCGGTATAATACACTCGGCATGGAGCCTATCAACAAATCATTCTGTTTCCTTGTCGTCTTTGGCCTTTTTCGTTTCAATCACTATATAGGAATGCTGTTCGCCTCCGTTATCCAGTTTCAGTGCGCCCTCTCCTCCTTTCTTTAACACAGTCACATGCTTTATGGTTTTGGGATTTATGGGGTATACATTTTTCACCTCTCCGTTACTGTATTTCTTTCCGTCTATAATGAAGACAGGATCATCGAGATATTGTATTTTTCTGCCCGACCCCGCAACGTTGTTCGTAGTATCCACTTTGGACTTGCCTATCGTGATAACTTTCACTTTGGTTTCAATGTCGTGTTTTTCAATGAAAGCGCCAGGGGTGGCGGGATTGTTCTGATGCGTGATAGCGTAAGATTCAACAAGGGCGCCGACCAACTGACTTCCGTCAAAACGGTCTATCCGTTCGCCATTGATGTAATAGACGCGAGTGGTGTCGGCAGTCTCGGCCGCCTTTGTGCCCATACAGGCAATCATACAAAAAACTGAAAAAAGGATTCTCTTCTTCATAATACATTAATATTAAAGGTTAAACGTTTTATTCTCCAAAATAAAGTTGTGTCATCTGATAAGTTGTCCCTGACGTGTCCGCTGTGGAAATGATATAATACCGGTGGGTGCTGTCGTTCTGAGAGGCTGTGAGCATAATGACATTGCCTTTCCTTTCCAGTTTCACCTGGTCGCAATCGGGAAACAGATATGCCGCCTGCTGATAAAAGTCGCAAACATCAAGCATCTTTTGTTGACGTCCGGAAGCATTGTCGCTCTTGATGGCAGCGTCTATTTGGGATTCCGTATAGACCTGTCCGTCCGCCACTTCTGTTATTTGTGTTATGTCTGCGCCATCAGTTGAACGGGCAGGGCGCAAAAGCAGAAAGCAGACTGCCGAGAACACAGCGGCAATAGCAGCCACGGAGGCATAGAGCATACGTTTTCTACTTCTCTGATAACCCGGTTGGAGAGGCATCAGTTCGTCAAAGAGCCTTTCCTTTTCTTCGGACATTTGAAAGGGCTCTTCCGCCTTGGTCAAATGCAATGCCAGTATAAGGTCTCTTGCATCTCTTTCGTCCGGTTCTGCACAATCCGGATTGGCCAGGTAAAATTCTGCCAAATACAGTTCTTCCACAGGGCTGGTTTCTGCCGCCAGATAGCGTTCTATCAAACGGAAACGTACTGTCTTATCGTTCAAATTTGTCATATAGCATACTTTTTGATTTGTTCCAACATTTTTTTCCGTGCCGATGAAATTTGTGTTTTCACGCAGTTCTTTGTGGTGGCACACACAGCGGCAATTTCATCGAGTGACATCCCCTCCGACTTCATGCAGAGCATCTTGCGCTGGGTGGCCGGAAGGTTCTCCATCGAAGCCTGTAACCGGAGAAGCCTTTCTTCTGCTATCAGCTTTTTCTCCGGCGTGAGCGAATCCATGGGAGCAACAGACTCAACAGACACCGAATCCAGTACTCGACGACGGTAAGAGTCTATGCACAGATTCTTTGCAATGCGCAAAGCCAAAGCCTCGGGGTGGGATTCCGACTGTAAACGGTCTTTCATCCCCCACAAACGCAGAAGTGCGTCCTGAACCACATCTTCGGGAGCGTCCGGCAAGCGGTTCGCATTAAGGAATCCCCTGCACAAATCCAACATGGAAGGACGGACACGCATGACCAGTTTCTCAAATTCGCTTTTCTCCATTTTTTTGTTCTTATGCCTTAAATACGCAAAAGCGCAGTAAAAGTAAATAAAAAAGACAAAAACTATCGGACTTTTACCGCATCATGAACTGATATGTGAAAAAAAAACCTTATTTTTGCAGTATATAATCATAAATATAGGAAGTATGAAAAAAGCGCTGTTCTACGGCATCTGCACTGCCATTCTGTGTCTTTGCCACGCCTGCCAGGACCCATCCCGGATGGAAATCTGCAATCTACGTTGCGAAATGCTTGAAGCCCCATTGGCCATAGACAACACATCGCCCCATTTCAGTTGGGAGATGCGGAGCAAGGATAATGCGATGGGCATATCCGCCTATCAGATACTGGTGGCCACCGAACCGGGAAGGCTCAATGAGAAGGAAGCCGACCTGTGGAACAGCGGCAAGGTGGAGAAGGACGCTTCGCTGGGCATCGTTTACGAGGGCAAGAAACTGGCCCCGCGTTCGTTGGCCTATTGGAAGGTGCGCGTATGGAACCAGGAAGGCGTGGCTTCTGACTGGAGTGCAAACAGCCTATTCGGCATTGGCATACTGGAAGAAAAAGACTGGGACGTGAGCGCACGTTTCATCGGCCTAAAGCTGAACAGCGGCGAGGAACAGCACACTCCGCTGCTGCGCAAGAAATTCCACTACGACCCAGACAAGGAACGTATGCTGCTCCATGTGAATTCTCTGGGTTACCACGAGGCGTACATCAATGGCAGACGGGTCTCTGACGCCGTACTTGCCCCGGCGGTTAGCGACTTTGGAAAGCGTTCGCTCATCATGACCTATGACGTGACATCGCTCTTGAAGAAAGGCACTAACGAACTGGTGCTGTGGATTGGCAAGGGATGGTATCAGGAAGGACAACGCGGCGTGATCAAGGGAGGCCCATACGTCAGGGCGCAACTTGATGCCGTAACCCGAGACGGAGCAAAAACCTTTGTGGCCACCAGCGAAAGCTGGCAGGCAGGCGAGAGCGGACGGCACACCTTCGGATCATGGAAGCCGCACCAGATGGGCGGAGAGATTGTAGACCAGCGGTACACACTGGAAAACCTGCAGCCCAAGACACTGGACGGGATAAAATGGTATCCGGTTACCGTTGCGGACATTCCTACCCATAAGGCCACTCCGCAGATGTGCGAGCCTAACCGTCTGAAAGGTTCGTTCCACCCCATTTCCGTAATGCAGACCGGCAACAAGAGCTTTATCTATGACATGGGACACAATTTTGTGGGATTCACAGACGTCAAAATGCCGGTAGTGGATGCAGGGCAGAAGATTGAGCTGCACTATGACGACTTCTTCATGAAGGACAGCACCAGCTTCCGCGAAGACCAGTATACCGACTATTACATAGGCGACGGAGAATCTGAGGGCAGTTTCTCCAGCAAGTTCAACTACAAAGGATACCGCTACCTGATGGTCAAAGGTCTGAAAGACCCCATTCCACTGGAAAACATAACAGGCAGCATGGTAAGCACCGGTTTCAACGGAAAAGCCACCTTTGCCTGCTCGGACAAAGACATGAACGCCATCTACGAGATGGTGTACCACACACTGCACGCCCTTACCCTGGGCGGCTATATGGTGGACTGTCCGCAAATAGAACGTCTGGGATACGGCGGAGACGGAAATGCCTCCACACCCACGGCGCAGACGCTCTTCAACCTGGCTCCCCTGTACATGAACTGGATGCAGGCATGGGCAGACTGCCAAAGGGATAACGGCGACATGCCTCACACTGCACCTAACCCCTATTCTGCCGGCGGCGGTCCGTACTGGTGCGGTTTCATCATTACGGCATCATGGCAGACCTATCTCAATTACGGCGACAAGCGACTGCTGGAACGCTATTATCCGCAAATGCAGAAATGGCTGGAATTTGCCGAAAGCCATAAGAAAGACGGCCTGCTGGCACAATGGGACGCTACAGAATACCGCAACTGGTATCTGGGCGACTGGGCCACACCGACAGGCATAAACCAAACGGACTCTCTGTCCATCGGAGTGGTAACCAATTGTTTCCTCTCAGACTGCTATGCCACAATGGCCAAGATTGCAAAAGTAACCGGAAGGGATGCAGACGTGCCCGTTTACGTTCAAAAGAGCAAAGAGCTGAACACCCTTATCCACGAAGCCTACTTTGACCCGGAGAAGAACAGTTATTCCACCGGAACACAAATAGATCTGGTTTACCCCATGCTGGTAAAGGCCACACCGGAAGATGCCGTGGGAGGTGTGAAACAGACTCTGTATAACGAGACGGCACAACGCTTCAAAGGACACTTGTCCACCGGACTGGTGGGCGTGCCCGTACTGACCCAATGGGCCATTGAGAACGGCGAAGCGGAATTCATGTACCAGATGCTGAAGAAACGCGAATACCCGGGCTATCTGTACATGATAGACAACGGAGCCACACTGACATGGGAACACTGGAACGGATCAAGAAGCCGCATACACAACTGCTACAACGGCATAGGCCGATGGTTCCATCAGGCACTGGCCGGCATCATGCCCGACGAGGAACAGCCAGGCTACAAGCACATTAACATACGTCCGCAACTGGTTGAGGGCATTACCTGGGTAAAGGCCTCTAAAAATACATCTTACGGTCCGGTGGCTGTAAACTGGAATATCGAGAATAACGTCTTTACCCTGAATGTTGAGATTCCTGCCGGCAGCACGGCTACCCTAAGTCTGCCGGCCGGAGCAGAACAGATTGAGGTAATCCCGGCCATAAAGGAAACGGGCTCCAGCATGACACTTCCTTCAGGACAATACGAAATCATTTGTCAGATACCGGGCAAATGATGGGATGATATAATAAATACAATAAAGGAGACAACGAAATGGCAAAGATAACCAAAGAAGCTGCCCTGCGCTACCATTCACAAGGCAAGCCGGGCAAGATTGAGGTGGTACCCACCAAGCCCTACAGAACACAGACAGACCTTTCCCTGGCCTACTCGCCCGGTGTGGCGGAGCCCTGTCTGGAGATAGAAAAAAATCCGCAGGATGCCTACAAATATACCGCCAAAGGCAATCTGGTGGCTGTAATTTCCAACGGAACGGCAGTGCTGGGACTTGGCGACATAGGCGCCATGGCTGGAAAGCCTGTCATGGAAGGAAAAGGACTGCTTTTCAAAATTTACGGCGGAATAGATGTTTTCGATATTGAAGTAAACGAAAAAGACCCGGAAAAGTTCATAGAAGCAGTCAAAGCCATAGCGCCGACTTTCGGGGGCATAAACCTGGAAGACATCAAGGCTCCGGAATGCTTTGAGATAGAACGCAGGCTGAAAGAAGAACTGGACATACCGGTAATGCACGACGACCAGCACGGAACAGCCATCATTTCATCTGCCGGTCTGCTAAACGCCCTGCAGGTTGCAGGAAAGAAGATTGAAGAGGTGAAGATTGTGGTGAACGGAGCCGGAGCGGCAGCCATTTCATGCACAAAACTTTATGAGGCACTGGGCGCCAGCCATGAAAACATCATCATGCTGGACTCCAAAGGCGTAATAACCAGCGACAGGGAAGGGCTGAACGAGACCAAACGGTACTTTGCGACAGAACGCCGCGACATCAGCACCCTGGAAGATGCCATTAAGGGAGCGGACGTGTTCCTGGGACTGTCAAAAGGCAACGTACTGACCCAGGATATGATCCGGAGCATGGCAGACTCCCCCATTGTCTTCGCCCTGGCTAATCCTGTTCCGGAAATTTCCTATGAAGACGCAATGTCCGCCAGACCGGATGTACTGATGTCCACAGGCCGAAGCGACTATCCGAACCAGATTAACAATGTAATAGGATTCCCCTACATATTCCGCGGTGCACTGGATGTGGCGGCAACCGCCATCAACGAGGAGATGAAGCTTGCTGCCGTACATGCCATCGCCGACCTGGCCAAGCAGCCTGTACCCGATGTTGTGAACGAAGTATATCACGTAAACAACTTCACCTTCGGACCAGAGTACTTCATTCCAAAACCTGTAGACCCACGTCTTATAACCGAGGTTTCCATGGCTGTTGCCAAGGCTGCGATTGAAAGCGGCGTGGCAAGAAAAGAAATAAACGACTGGGAAAAGTACCGCCAGCACCTGAAGGAACTGATGGGACAGGAAAGCAAACTGACCCGCCAGTTGCGCGAAACCGCACGCCGCAACCCGCAGCGGGTTGTCTTTGCAGAGGGAATACACCCCAATATGCTGAAGGCAGCGGTGGAGGCTAAGGCCGAAGGCATTTGCCACCCTATTCTTCTGGGAAACGACGAAGCCATAGAAAAACTGGCAAAGGAACTTGAGCTGAGCCTTGAGGGAATTGAAATTGTAAACCTGCGCCATCCGGACGAAGCACCACGCCGAGAAAGGTATGCCCGTATTCTGTCAGAGAAGAGGGCTAGGCAGGGAGCCACATACGAAGAGGCAAACGACAAGATGTTTGAACGCAATTACTTTGGTATGATGATGGTGGAAACCGGCGAGGCTGACGCCTTCATTACCGGTCTGTACACCAAATACAGCAACACCATCAAGGTGGCCAAGGAAGTAATCGGCATCCGTCCATGCTACCGGCACTTCGGGACCATGCACATCCTGAACTCCAAGAAAGGAACCTATTTCCTGGCCGACACGCTTATCAACCGCCATCCGGACACGGAAACTCTGATAGACATTGCCCGTCTGGCCGAAGAAACCGTACAGTTCTTCAACCACAAACCGGTTATAGCCATGCTGAGCTACAGCAACTTTGGGGCAGACCCCATTGGAAGTCCGCAGAAAGTACATGATGCCGTGGAATATATGCACGCACATTACCCACAGCTGGCCATTGACGGAGAAATGCAGGTGAACTTTGCCATGAACAAGGAGCTGCGCGACAAGCGTTACCCCTTTACACGGCTGAAGGGAAAGGATGTGAACACGCTGGTGTTCCCCAATCTGAGTTCGGCAAATGCAAGCTACAAACTGTTGCAGGCAATGGATACGGACGCAGAACTGATAGGTCCCATCCAAATGGGATTGAACAAGCCCATCCACTTCACCGACTTTGAGTCATCGGTACGCGACATCGTGAATCTTACGGCCGTTGCCGTCATTGACGCGATTGTGGACAAGAAAAAGGCTTGCAACTGCCAGTAATAATCCTTACCGGAATATCAGATAAGGTCTTAAACGCTCTATATCAGCAGTGGAAAAACTTTCCAACGAAAGGAGTTCTTCTATCTGCTGTATGGAGCGATGTTTTTTTCTGTACTCCACCAGGTCACGCGCCTGATAAAACGAGAGATAGGGATGGCGCATAAACTGACGCACAGACAAACGGTTTGCATCCATGGTCTTTAACGGAACTGGAACCAAGGAGAACCACTCCAGCACCTCGTCCGGCATGTCACAGGCTTCCATTACCTGCTCCACATTTGCAAATCCGCCCAGACGCTGGCGATATCCGACAATCTTACGGGCACGGTAACTACCGATATTGGGAATTTTCTTCAACAGGTTGGTATCTGCGGTATTGATGTCGACAAGAGTCAGTTCTTCAAACTTGACGGGATACAGCAAGGTGTCCCTAATCTTTTCCGTCTTTTTCTCCGGGGTATCAGGGGAAAGGGTCAAGGGGCGGGCGTTCTCCCCCTTTTCCTGAGAAGATGACCGGCTTGGGGAATAATCCGTTTTCTTGGGAGGAACATTCAAAAGACGGTACTTTGGGTCTATTGTCACATGTTTGCCTAACCGGTCCCACAACTCCTGCGTCATGCCCGGAAGGCGCTTGAAGTCCTCCGCCGTATGGTAACGGCCGTGTTTGGCCCGGTAACGGTAAACCGCCTGCACTTGCCAGGGTGCAAGCCCCAAGCGCAACAGCGTGGTGCTGTCTGCCGTATTAGGGTCGAAAGGGAAGCTCTCTACCGGTGTCTCCGGTACGGAATATGTGTATGTGCGTGGAACACGTCTTTCATGATAAAGGCTGTCCTTCTTCCCTTTACTGTCATCGTCTGATGTGCCGGGCTCCTTCTTGTTTGTATATGCCCACAAAACAACCAGGGCCAAAACGGCAAGCCATTCCAAAAGGATAAGGCCTCTACGGTCGGACTTAGAAAACAGGCTCATTAAAAGAATAGCTGCCTAAATCAGTTCATTCACGAAGATGGCCGCAATAGCTACCGGCACAACATATTTTACCAGGAACATATATACGCGGAAGAGTTTGAACCGGAGCCTGCCCTCATTAGTAACCTCCGCCAGAACCAACCGCTTGTCCAGATACCAGCCTGTAAACAGGCAGATAACTATTCCGCCCAACGGAAGAAGAATCTTTGAGGAAACGAAATCGAAAAGATCAAAGACTGTAAGTCCCAACAATTTGAAGTCGCTCAACGGGCCGAAGGAATATACACACAGAACGCCCAGTGACATACACAGGACGGACACCCATATGGATGCGCGGCTTCTGGTCATCCGCAGTGACTCTACCGCATAGACCGTAACGGACTCATGGAGCGAGATGGAACTGGTAAGAGCGGCCAGAAGCAACAGAAGATAAAAAAGTACGGTAAAGACATACCCCACCACCGGCACACTGTGAAACGCCATGTTAAATACATTGGGAAGGGTAATAAACACCAGTCCCGGACCGGCATTGGCTTCTACGCCCGACACACTGAAGACTGCAGGGAAAATAAAGAATCCGCTCATAACCGCAACCGTTGTGTCTATGGCACCCACACTGCAAGCCGTTTTAACCAAATTGGTCTCCGAACCAAAATAAGAGGCATAAGTGCACAGACATCCCATTGCCAGGGAAAGGGAAAAGAAAGCCTGCCCCATGGCACTAAGTACGACACTTGGCGTTACCTTTGAGAAGTCTGGTTCCAGAAGGAACTTGAGCCCTTCGGAAGTGCCGGGCATACTGAAAGAACAGACCACCAACACACCGATAATAAGCAAAAGCAACGGCATCATAACCTTGGAAGAACGCTCAATACCCTCTTGCACACCTCTCACAATAACAAGGTGGGTCATAGCCATGAATGCTATGGCGCATAGCAGAGGTTTCCAGGGGGAAGACACAAAATCATTAAAATAGGCCGTGTAGTCTGCGCTTACGGACAAACCGCCTATAAGCGCCTCGAACAAATAATAAAACGTCCAGCCCGAAATAACCACATAATACGAAAGGATTATAAAAGCGACGAACACTCCGTTTATACCCTGGATACGCCACCAGGTTCCCGGAGCAAGCTGATTATAGGCCGAAATGGTATTGGCATGTGTGTGCCGACCTATTACGAATTCGCTCAACATAACCGGAATTCCCACAAAAAGCACACATCCCAGATAAATCAAGATAAAAGCAGCTCCGCCATTGTTTCCCACTTCAGTGGGGAAGCGCCAGACATTACCCAGACCAACCGCACTGCCGGCTGCCGCCATAACCACACCTAACTTACTGGTAAAATTACCACGTTGTTCCATCGCTTTCTTTCCTTTCTTACATTATTATATATATGTTATCCCGCCAGTTCGTTAAGGAAAACAATGCCTACACCTATCGGTGCGACCCATCGTATCAGAAAAAGCAGGAAACGGAGTCCGCGTACTCGGACCGTTCCACCGTTAGTCAGTTCATCCACCACAAGTTTGCGGTCCAGATACCACTCAACAAACATGGTTATCAATATTCCACCAAGAGGCATAATGAACTTGGCCGTAAGGAAATCGAACAGATCAAAGAATCCCATGCCCCAAATCTTAATGTCGGCCCACGGACCGAAAGACAGACTGCAGGCCGTACCCAATACTATGCAAATAAGCGTAACTATGACTGCCGACTTCTGTCTTGAACACTTGTAGTTCTCCCGGATAAAAGCCGTGGCTATTTCGTGCATGGAAATGGTGCTGGTCAAGGCCGCCAACAACAGGAGTACATAAAAAAGGGCAGAGAACAAATAACCTATAAAAGGAATGTTTTCAAAAGCCATGTTAAAGACGTGGGGCAAAGTGATATAAACCAGACCGGGACCAGAATCCACCTGTACGCCAGCCACGCTGAATGCTGCCGGGAATATGATGAAACCGCTCATTATGGCCACCATTGAATCTATCGCACAAACGCCAACAGCAGACTTCACCAAGTTTGTATCCTTCTTGAAATAAGAGGCATAAGTTGCCAAACAGCCGATGCCTACGCTTAACGAGAAAAAGGCTTGTCCCATGGCACTGAGCACCACACGGGTTGTAACCTTACTGAAATCCGGTTTCAATAAAAAGTTCAGTCCGTCATAGGCTCCTGGCATTGTCAGAGAAAAGCAGGACAACAGAACTATGATAACCAGAAGCATAGGCATCATCACCTTAGAGAAGCGTTCTATCCCCGATTCCACACCACGGGCCACCACAAAATGAGTAAGTAACAGAAATACATATTGATAAACCAACGGTTTCCAAGGATTGCTGACAAACTGATTGAACACTTCGCCAAAATCCTGGTGTCCCATCAAGCGCAAGCCCAAGGACTGAAGAGTATAATGCAGTGTCCAACCTGCCACTACAGAATAGAAGGAAAGCACTAAGATTCCTCCCAATACACCCATAAAGCCGGCCACAATCCAGGGTTTTCCGGGAGCAAGCGCACGGTAGGCCCCAACAGTATTGGCCTTGCTGTGCCGACCAATCACAAACTCGGACACCATCACCGGCATTGCCAGGAAAAAGACGCAGCATAAATACACTAATATAAAAGCTGCTCCGCCATTGCGGCCCACCTCTGTCGGGAACCGCCAAATGTTACCCAAGCCTACGGCACTTCCGGCAGAAGCCAATATCACGCCAAGCTTGCTTCCAAAATTTCCTCGTCCTGTTGACTGCATAAAATATTACTCAGAAAAATATCCGTTTGTTGTATTTTTAATCAAAATTCACATAGATTTTGTGCAAAATTATAAATTTTGATGTACTTTTGCAACAAATCACAAAACTATCCGGTTCAAATGTTCAAAAAACTCATTCAGAAACATTTCTTTTGTCTGACATTAGTTGCCGCCATAAGCATTCTGTCGCTTGCCCCCATGCCAGAAATCAAGATGGCACAACAAGTCCCTTTAGCGGACAAATGGGCACACATGCTTATGTACGGTGTACTGAGCACGGTTTTCTGGTTTGAACACTTATTCAAACACAATAGACCCGCCTATAGCCGTCTGTTTATAGGCGGAATGATTCTGCCCATTCTGATGGGCGGTGCGATGGAACTTATGCAGGCAAATCTGACGACCTGCCGCAACGGAGACTGGCTGGACTTTGCAGCCAACAGCATTGGAGTCCTTATCGCCTGCGGTCTGGGAGGAATTTTCCTGCTTGTACGCAAAAGAGCATAAGCAGGACCAAGACTGTCTTACAGCCAATCCTTTATGTCATCCTTCCACAAAGAATAGGGGTTCTTGCGCATATGCGCATTATAAAACCTACGGTCTCCGGTTACTTCTCTGCCGATGAAATCGGGTTTTTCAAAAGCCTCATCCTCCGACTGAAGTTCCACTTCGGCAATGACAAGTCCTTCGTTCTCACCAAAGAATTCGTCCACTTCGAACACGTGGTTTCCGCAACGTACCAGGTAGCGGTTCTTGTCTATAATGCCCGGTTTGCAAATTGTCATCAGGTCTTCTGCATCAGAAAGAGCTATTTCCTGTTCAAATTCATATCGCTTCAGTCCTTCCTCACCACTGGGCCCTTTAATGGTAAGATAGCCTTTATCATCGCGTATACGAACACGCACGGTTCTTCCGTTCCCGGAACAGATATACCCTTGCCGGATGCGGGTGCAATTATAAGCTTGGCCACGGAACTCGCCCGTGACCAAGAACTTTCTTTCTATTTCAAAATTCATTCAGACCAGATTATAACACAACAAGCCTAAAATCAACAGAATGATCAAAGCAGCCACCACATAGTTCACTACTTTTCTTCCTTCCCGAGCTTCACGTTCGGCACGGGCTGCAGCCCTCTTGGCTTTAAGTTCACTTTTGTTGCTCATAATAATTATATTTTAACGTTAAACACATATCTCATTGTTCTTCCTGGGCGCCGAATTCCATCAAGTACGCTTTAATGAAAGCATCTATCTTACCGTCCATCACCCCGCCCACGTCACTGGTCTGATAGTTGGTACGATGGTCTTTCACTCGTCTGTCATCAAAGACATAACTGCGAATCTGGCTTCCCCACTCGATTTTCTTCTTCCCGGCCTCTACCTTGGCCTGTTCCGCCATTCTGTGCTGGAGTTCCTTGTCGTAAAGGATAGAGCGCAACTGGCGCATGGCATTTTCCTTGTTCTTGGGCTGGTCGCGGGTTTCCGTGTTTTCAATGAGGATTTCCTCCTCCTCTCCTGTATAGGGATCCTTGTACTGGTAACGCAATCGCACACCAGACTCCACCTTGTTCACGTTCTGTCCTCCGGCGCCACTGGAACGGAATGTGTCCCATGAAATGCGTGCCGTTTCAATGTTCACTTCGATAGAATCGTCCACCAAAGGAGTAACAAAAACCGAAGCGAAAGAAGTCATACGCTTACCCTGGGCATTATACGGACTTACACGAACCAGACGGTGGACGCCGTTCTCGCTCTTTAGGTAACCGTATGCATAACTTCCCTGAATTTCCAACGTACAGGTCTTGATTCCGGCATCATCCCCTTCGAGCAAATTGCTGACAACGCATTTGTAACCGTTAGTTTCCGCCCATCTCATATACATGCGCATGAGCATCTGCGCCCAGTCCTGGGCTTCCGTTCCGCCTGCTCCGGAATTTATTTTCAGCACGGTGTCCATGGAATCTTCTTCGCGGCGAAGCATATTTTTCAGTTCCAGGTCTTCTACGGCAGCCAATGTGCGGGCATAGAGGTCATCCACTTCCTCTTCGGAAACCAGTTCCTCGCGAAAGAATTCAAACGCCGTTTCCAACTCGCTTACCAGCGTCTCTACTGCGGCATAATCCTTTATCCACTTTTCCAGCCCCTTCACCAGCTTCATCTGTGCCTCGGCACGCTTGGCATCTTCCCAGAAACTGGGGTCTTGGGTACGGATCTGCTCCTCTTCGTATTGCATTTTCTTGCCATCTATATCCAGATAGCGGTTCAGCGATTCTGTTCTTTCCTTTACTTCCTTTAATTGTTCAATCGTTATCATTCTTCATACATCTTTTCTATCTGTGCCGCGTAATTGCTATATAGCACAGGTCGTTTTACCTTCAAAGTGTCAGTCAATTCTCCACGCTCCATACTCAGAGGTTCGGGCAAGAGAGTAATACGCTTTACCTGTTCATAATGTGCAAACTCCTGTTGCAGCGTATCTATTCTGTACATTACAAAACGGACGATTTCGGGCGAAGCGCACAATTCCTCACGGTTAGAAAAAGGAACATTGTGTTGTACGGCCAGTTCCTCAAGCAACTTATAGTCCGGTATAATCAAAGCCGATACAAACTTGCGCTGGTCGGCCACAATCACAATTTGGTCTATGTAACGGTCCACCACCAGCTTGCTTTCCAGCATCTGAGGCGCTATGTATTTTCCGTTGCTGGTCTTGAAAAGGTCCTTTATTCTGTCGGTCAGATACAGTTCTCCGTCCTTCATGTATCCGGCATCGCCTGTATGGAACCATCCGTCCTGGTCTATTGAACGCTCAGTAACCTCTGCCTTACGGTAGTATCCCTTGGTAATGGTATCTCCTTTTAGCAGAACCTCGTTATTGTCACCAAACTTCACCTGCACGCCTTCAAGCACCCTTCCGACAGACCCGATCGTCATTCTCTGGTTATATCGGTCGCACGATACTGTGGCCGTGCTTTCCGTCAATCCGTATCCAGCAAGCATCATGATGCCTGCCGAATGAATGAATTCTTCCACCACTGGCGGAATCGTAGCTCCTGCCGTAGGAAAGAAATTATGGTTCTCCAGTCCCAGATTCTTCAGCAGCAGCGCAATCACCGTCTTTTCATAAAAGAGATATTGCATCTTCAATGCCACCGGCGGAACAAGTCCGCGCATCTTATAGTCCACGTTGTAGGCCTTACCCACCTTTAGCGCATCAAGCAACAATTTGCGCTGGATGGGGCTACTGGTTGCTATTCTCTCCTGTACGCCTGCATAAACTTTCTCCCAGAACCTCGGAACGGCACACATACAAGTGGGGTGCACCTCCTGCATGCTTCGCAGAATTTCCGCCGGATGCTGGTTTACGGCCAGCGTACAGCCCGTTGCCAGGCACAAATAAGACCAAGCCCTTTCAAACACATGCGTAAAAGGCAAAAAGTCCATTATCACATCCTTGTCTGACAAGGGGATGGCATGCTCATGGGCTGCAAGAGCCGCACGATACATCCTGTGCGTCATCATCACTCCCTTGCTCAGCCCGGTAGTGCCGCTTGTATAGAGAATGTTCGCCAGATCATCCTGGTCATAATCTGCTGTTCTGCTATCAACCTCAGCCTGATGCCGGAATGATTCGCCCAACTTTAGGAACTCGTGAAAGTACAGGCTTACCTGATCCTGGCTGTCCTTTTCCACGGTTGGGTCAAATATAATCAGTTTGCTTAACTGGTGGCTCAGTTTCAGCACCCGGTATGCCGTGTCATATTGGTACTGCTCCCCCACGAACACATAACGTATGCTGGCGTCGCTCACAATGTACTTCACCTGCATCTCACTGCTGGTGGCATAGAAAGGCACGGTTACGGCACGAATTCCATAAGCGCCAAAATCCACAAACAGGCTTTGGGGCATGTTCTGGGCAAATACCGCCACGTTCTCCTGTGCTTCCACCCCCAATTCCAGCAAGGCATTGCTCACCTTGCGGACATTGAGCGAAAACTCATTCCAGGATATGGGCTCCCATATTCCCGTCTTGTCATTCCGGAACAAGAGGGCTTCCCTGGCTCCGTAATGGGCTGCCTGATCATGAATCAGGACCGACAATGGACTTTTGTTCTGCATGTTTTTCCTGTTTTTGGTAGCACAAAGATAATGCAACTTGTGATAAGTGCCAAATTTATTTGGACTTTTATAATTAATGGCATAACTTTGTTGCAAATTTTACCCTCAAAACATGAATATTTCCACTCCTTCCGCACAAGCAATTGAGCTTTTATGCCAACTGATAGAAACCCCACGCATCAGCCGTGAGGAAACCGAGGCCGCACAGATTCTTTTCGGCCACATGAAAGATGTATGCAAACTTGATGTCAGGAGGCACGGGAACAACCTCTGGGCCATAGCTCCCCACTTCAGTCCCCAAAAGCCCACACTGCTCCTGAACGCGCATATAGATACGGTAAAACCCGTGAGCGGATGGAAGAAAGACCCCTGGAAAGCCACGCTTGAGGGAGATTGCCTTTACGGACTCGGGAGCAACGATGATGGAGCTTCACTTGTTACACTTTTGTACGCTTTCATCGAACTTTCCGGCAAACAGCAGCCCTACAATCTCGTTTTTCTGGCATCTGCCGAGGAAGAGGTCAGTGGTAAGGACGGAATAGAGTCCGTACTCTCTTTTCTGCCCCATATAGACGTAGCCATTGTGGGAGAGCCCACCTGTATGCAGCCCGCCATTGCTGAAAAAGGGCTAATGGTATTGGATGTTACCGCCCACGGCACATCGGGCCATGCCGCCAGAGAGGAAGGAGACAACGCCATCTATCATGCAATGGACGATATGCAGTGGTTCCGCACTCACAAATGGCCTCTTGTATCCAATTTCCTCGGACCGGTAAAAATGACCGTAACCATCGTAAATTCCGGCACGCAACACAATGTAATCCCTGACACTTGCACCTTTACGGTAGACATCCGGAGCAACGAATGCTACACCAACCACGAACTGTATGAAAAGATCTGCACACAGGTCAAAGGCGAAGTAAAGGCACGTTCCTTCCGCTTGGGTTCATCGCACATTGCACCGGATCATCCGCTGGTGGCCAAAGCCGTACAGATGGGCAGGGTTCCCTTCGGTTCACCAACTCTCAGCGACCAGGCCCTGATGCCTTGGCCTTCCTTGAAGATGGGACCTGGCGACAGCCGGCGAAGCCACACTGCAGACGAGTTCATCCGTATTTCCGAAATAGAGGAAGCGCTCCAGCTATATGTAGAATGGCTGGACGGACTGAAGTTCTAACCCCATCCTGTCAATCCTCTTCTCTGAACTCAAGAATATCCCCTGGCTGGCAGTCCAACGCCTTGCAGATGGCCTCCAAGGTTGAAAAGCGTACCGCCTTGGCCTTTCCTGTTTTCAGAATGGAAAGATTGGCCGGAGTTATGTCAATCAGAATAGACAATTCGTTCAAGGACATCTTCCTTTTGGCCATCATTACATCAAGATTCACTATTATAGACATGGCTTCAAGGTTTTAAACGGTCATATCATTTTCTTTTTTTATCTTGACGGCAATCTCAAAAAGCTTGCCCAGGAAGATAATGAACATTCCCAACAGACTGAAATATATAGATACCGTAGAATTCGGGACCATCACAGTGGAATCCCAAACTTCCACTTGTGTAACCGCACTTATAATCAAAGTTGCGCCCACGCCATAAACCATCCTTGCGTTAGTCTGGTCAAAGATTCTGTTCCGTCTCACATTAAACAGAATTATTGCGATGAATACGGTACAAATTGCTATCGTAAGCACACCGAGAAGTTCTGGTAAAAGTTCTGCAAGGGAACTTCCCCCCTGGTTGTGCAAAATGATTCTGCCACTGATGTCTATCGTATCCCCTACCGTTATGAACAAACTGACAAATACCACAAGCCACATCAGGCCAATCTTGGGCATTTGCATCTTCTCCTCTTCAAGTTTCTCCTCTTCCTCGGCCTCGCGTTCCAGTTCGTCCATCGTATCCTTCCACTTACCTTTGCTGAAATACTTTGACAAAAGCGCCAAGGACAATACCAGCAGCGGGACATAAAATAGTGCAATTATCACCCAGGGCACATCATATATGTGGCGCACAACAAGGCCAATAGCAAACAACAAGGTTTGCACCAATATGGTAGACCAAGTAATCATTCTCTTCAATTTCTTCTTTTCCATATATCAGTACATTTAAAAGGTTATTTTTTCCTTATTCATTTATTATTTACCGTTTTTCGATATGCAAAAATATAAGCAATTTTTGAAAGAACCAAATAAAAACGGAAAAAGTTTATCGTTTTTCAATAAATTATATATTAGAAACAACATTTCCCACCCTCAACCATATCCTTTGAAGGCTTTTCATGCCAACAAACTCACATTAGGGTGATTCTAAAATTCTGGATTTATGTTTTAGAACCACCCATTATTTATCGACATTCATTCGGTTTTTACGGGGATAATTCGTAACTTTGTCCGAAAATGGGTCTTATCCCCCTGTCAGACAAGACGAAAACAACAATTAAAATCATATAAAACAATGAAACGCCCAATGCTTTTACTTGCCTTCGCGGCAATGGCTCTCACATCGAAAGCCGAACCCCTTTGGATGCGCTATCCTGCCATCTCGCCCAACGGCCAGCAGGTGGCCTTCACCTACAAAGGCAACATCTATGTGGTTCCCTCACAAGGAGGTCAGGCCAAACGCATCACGCCCACGGCCGGCTACAACTTCAACCCCGTATGGTCTCCCGACTCCAAAACCCTGGCCTATGCCAACGACCGTTACGGCAACTTCGACGTGTTCACCATTTCTGCCTCGGGAGGCACGCCGACACGCGTCACGACAAATTCTGCCAAGGAGGTTCCCTATGCCTTCTCAAACGATGGCAGCACCATCTACTTTGGCGCCACCATTGCCGATCCCGCACAGAGTGCTCTTTTCCCCAAGGGTTCTATGGAGGAGCTGTATGCTGTCCCGGCAAAAGGCGGACGCTATGAACAGGTTCTGGCCACTCCGGCACAACACATCAGCTTCAGCGCCGACGGCAAAACTTTCCTCTATCAAGACAGGAAAGGAGGCGAAAACGACTGGCGCAAGCACCATACATCCTCCATTACCCGCGACATCTGGCTGTACGACACAGCTTCGGGCAAACACACCCAGCAAACCCAGTGGGAGGGTGAGAACCGCAACCCGAAATACGCCAAGGACGGTAACAGCTTCTATTACCTGAGTGAACAGGGCGGCACGTTCAACGTATGGCAAATGCCTATTGGGGAGGCCGGACAAGCCAAGCAGATTACCCACTTCAAGACACACCCTGTCCGCTTCCTTTCCCTGGCAGACAACGGCACGCTCTGCTTCGGCTACAATGGCGAGATATACACCACGGACGGCAAGCAGTCGCCCAGGAAAATCCCCGTTGAAATCATATCAGAAGACCCCACAGGGAAGGATACCTACTTCTCCGTGAGCGGTGGCGGAAGTGCAAGGGTGTCGCCCGACGGAAAGATGATTGCGACCATCTCTCGTGGCGAATTGTTCGTCACATCAGCAGACTACCCCACCACCAAGCGTATCACCCACACGGCACAGTCCGAGTTGTCTCCCACATTTGCCGCAGACAATCGCACCATCGCATACGCATCGGAACGGAACGGCAACTGGAACATCTATACCGCCACGGTCGTGCGCAAGGACGAGCCCAATCTGGCATACGCCACCCTCATTGAAGAAAAGCCCCTGTTCAAGGACAACAAGGCGGACCGCAGCTACCCGCAGTACTCGCCGGACGGCAAGGAACTTGCCTTTGTCGAAGGTCGCTGCAGGCTGATGGTGCTCAACGTGGAATCGGGCAAGGTGCGCCAGATTACCGACGGCTCCAAGCATTATTCTACCACTGGCTACATGGACTACTCCTGGTCGCCGGACGGCAAATGGTTTGTCATCAGCTATACCGGCAACCAGCACGACCCTTATTCAGACATTGGCATTGTAAGCGCCCAGGGCGGAGAAATCCACAACCTTACAAATACAGGCTATTTCGACGAGTCGCCCCAATGGGTAATGGACGGCAACGCCATTCTTTTCTCCACAGACCGCTATGGCATGCGTAGCCATGCCTCATGGGGTTCGCAGTACGACATCATGATTGCCTACCTCAACCGCAAGTCATTCGAGCTGGCACGCATGAACAAGGAAGACTACGAGCTCTACAAGGAAGCCGAAAAGAAGGCTAAGGAGGAGAAGGAGAAAGCCGAGAAGGAAAAGGCTGAAAAGGAAAAGGGGAAAGACAAGAACAAAGACAAGAAGGAAGCCGAAAAGAAGAAGCCAGAAGAGAAAAAGCCCGAATCCATCGTGGTGGAACTGGACAACATTGAGGAGCGCATCGTGCGCCTTACCCCCCGTTCCGGTTCTCTGAGCGGCTTCACCATGAACAAGGAGGGCGACAAGCTGTTCTACATGATGTCCTATGACGGAAGTTACGACATGTGGCAACTGGATCTCCGCGACCGCAGCAACAAGATTCTCCACAACGATGTGTCCGGTTCGCTCCAATGGGACAAGAAGATGGAAAACATGTTCATCTTCGGCAGCCGGACTGGAAAGTACAAGGGCGGCACCGGAGCCTTTACCGGCATTACCATACGCGGAGAAATGAACATGGACCTTGCCGCCGAGCGCGAATATATGTTCGACCGCATCTACCGTCAGGAAAAGGAACGTTTCTATCATGTGGACATGCACGGAGTGGACTGGAACGCCATGCGCGACAACTATGCACGTTTCCTTCCTCACATCAACAACAATTTCGACTTTGCCGAGATGGCAAGCGAATGGCTGGGCGAGCTGAACGTATCGCATACGGGCTGTTCCTTCTCTCCCTCATACGACGGTAACAGTGACAACACGGCCGACCTGGGTCTTTTCTACGACCTCACACACAAGGGGAACGGACTCAAGGTGAGCGAAATCATCGTGGGCGGACCGTTTGACAAGGCCACGTCACAACTCAAAAAGGGCGATATCATCGAGAAAATCAACGGAACGGAGATAACAGAGGGCATGGACTACTATCCCCTGCTCAACCGTCTGGCCGGCAAACGCACGCTCGTATCCATCTATCGTCCGGCAGACAAGAAACGCTGGGACGAGGTTATCAAACCCGTTTCACGCGGAAGCCTGTCTGGCCAGCTTTACAAGCGGTGGGTAAAACAGCGTGCGGCCGATGTGGAACGCCTCTCCGGCGGACGCCTGGGCTATGTGCACATTGAGTCCATGGCAGACCCCAGCTTCCGCACCATCTATGCCGACATCCTCGGCAAGTACAACCATTGCGACGGCATTGTCATTGACACCCGCTTCAACGGCGGAGGCCGTATGCACGAGGACATTGAAATCCTGTTCAGCGGAGAAAAGTACCTCACACAGGTTGTCCGCGGAAAAGAGGCTTGCGACATGCCAAGCCGGCGCTATAACAAGCCCTCCATTATGATTACCTGCGAGGCTAACTACTCCAACGCCCACGGCACACCATGGGTCTACAAGCACCGTGGCATTGGCAAGGTGGTGGGCATGCCCGTGCCCGGCACCATGACCAGCGTATCCTGGGAACGCCTGCAGGACGCATCGCTTGTCTTCGGAATTCCCGTCATCGGCTACCGCACAGCCGACGGAAGCTATCTGGAGAACAAGCAGCTGGAACCCGACATCAAGGTGGCAAACTCTCCCGAGCTCATCGTTACCGGCCGTGACGAACAGCTTGAGACTGCCGTCAAGGCACTGCTGGAGCAGATTGATGCCGAGAAGTAAGCCTATACATTATATATTATAACAATCGGGCACAAAAGCAAGAAACTTTTGTGCCCGATTGCCATATAGGGTGAATTAGGGTTTATTACTTGAAAATCTTCTGGGCAAACATGGAAAGGTATATGCGCCAGTTACGCCAGATATGACCTCCGTCATTTTCGTAGTACTCGTATGAGTATTGGTGTTCATCAAGATAATTGCGCAAGTCGTTGTTCATTCTCATAAGGAAGTCCTCCTTGCCGATGGCTATCCAATAAAGGCGGGGAGAAGAAGCAAACAGACGAGTCATCTGATCGTCAAACTGCGCATCGCCCTTCTTTATGCGGGCAGCGGCAGACTGCAGACCATAATAATCAAACACTTCGGGATAGCGGTACGAGATGCCAAAGGTGTGGCCGCCACCCATAGAAAGTCCGGTTACGGCACGGGCCGAGCGTTTGCGGATGGTCTTGTAGTGCTTGTCCACAAAGTTTACGATATCCATGAAGCTTTCTTCCATGGAAGCCTTCGCACCACGTTCGTTAAAGGCGTTTCCGTTGGGGGTGTACATACCCTCGTGCCACCATCCCGGAGCCGCATTGCAGGTTGGGTTACCGTTGGGCATAACCACAATCATCGGCACACATTTGCCCTCGGCAATCAGGTTGTCCATGATTTGGGAAGTACGTCCCAGATCGCCCCATGCCGTTTCGTCACCGCCATGACCGTGCAGCAGGTACATTACGGGAAACTTCTTCTTACCGTCGTAGGCGGCAGGCAGATATACCGTCATGCGTCGTTGCTGACCCAGCGTGGGACTGTCGTACCATACACGCGCCAATGTTCCGTGGGGCACATCGTTCACCTGATATAGATGTCCCTTGTCCCCTTTTTCTCTGGACACAATGAATATGTTGCTCAGCGTGGATATGTCGCGGTTCACATAGCTGTTTGCCGGGTCAACAAAGCGTTGTCCGTCAACAGACAGACTGTAAGAATACAATTCGGGATTGAGGACGGGAGTCGTAACGGTCCACACTCCGTTTTCCTGTTTGGTCATGGGCAATGTTGTCCAGCTTATCTCCTGAAAATCGCCAGTAACACTTACATTCTGTGCCGTAGGGTCGAAAAAGTTGAAGGTAACAGTTCCGTCCGCGTTCGCCACAGGGGATTTTACACGAGGCCGTTGGCCTAAGGCCTGCTGGCCGAAACCGCTCGCCGCCATCATTCCACAGCAGACAAATAGCAGGACACGTTTCCAGAAACGGATTGGCCGGATTGGCCATGTTTTCGCGCTCATAGTGTTCTCGGCCTGGCAAGAATCACCGTTAATGTGCATTGTTCTCTTCATGCTTACAATAATTTAAGATTCTGGTATTTCCTTATCATGCATCCCTTAATGTTGGGGATTTTTTGCCTAAATATTAATATTTGTTTGCAAATATAAGCCTTTGTTCATACATTACCAAAGTTTTATCCCTTTTTGTGTCCGAACCTGAATCTAATGGTTTAAAATGGCACATGGATTCTTCTTTTACAGAAGAACAGAAGAAACAGATTTTTCTCTTTACGTGTGATGTCTCTATAGGGCAAGATGATGCCAAAAGGGACAATTAAGCAAGCGGAAAAAATCAGTATATCCGATGGAACGGAGTTGGGAAACCGTTGCCGATTCCCGTCTTTGCTATTATATTTGCATTGCAAAAAGCGTTTTAATATGCGCTTCAATAAATAAAGTATAACTTTGTCCGTAAAAAGAAATAGAAATAAAAAAAGATCTCCATATACCGCGTTAGCCTATCC
>JAGBGU010000014.1 GCA_017935785.1 Bacteroidaceae bacterium | reverse complement strand
GCTGAAAATGACAAAGCATTATTGCAACATCTATGATGCGGATATTGCCAAGAGCTTTGACCGGTTTTCTCCGCTGGCACAGATGAACGCAAATGCGGAGCGAATTGCAAAGCTGTCTGCCAGAAGATAACCCATCATCTTCTATCATCTTCGCACATCCAATAGCAACAATGAACAAATGGGAAGATGTTTTCACATCTTCCCATCATCTTTATACATCTCGGATAATTCCTGAATGAATGCCCGCATTTCGTTGACTATGGCCTGCGGGAACAAGATTTTCATATCTGCTCCAAAGCCTGCTGCCCACGCATAAAACGGCTTGCTGATTTGAACGGGCACGGAAACGGTGAAATCATCTTCTCCATCTGGAATCAGCATTGTGTCCTTGCCGAACTGCTCTAAAATCACGTCGGCCAAGTGGTTGGCACAGCGGAGCTTTACTGTCGTTTCCGTTCCGGTGAACATATTAAATACCTCGGCTTGATGGGCGTTCAGGTCGATGCGCTTGAACGCTTCTGCACCCTCTCTTGGCTCTGGATAGACAGTGATGTGCTCCATTCGGTCAACGCGGAAATGGCGGAACTTCTCTCCGTCGTAGGCATAGAGATAGTAATTGCCGTCGTTCCAGAGAAGCCCAAAAGGACTGACAACATAGGCTTCGTTGTTGTGCGAATACCACTTTTTCTTTTCGCGGTCATAGTGGAAATACTTGAAGCGCACTTTGCGGTTGGTCTGAATGGCGATATGAAGGTTGTCTGCGTCCTTTACCACGCTGTCATTCATACTGCGGATATGTCCGGCAACAAAGGAGCGGCGATTTAAGGTTGCGCCCGTATTGCGGTCGGTCAGGCTCAAGACCTTTGCTGTAATCCTGTTGGCGACGTTTTGCGTGATGAATTTGGAGGACTGGATGCTGTCAACAATCAGCCGCAGCTCATACGGCTCAAATCCGTCTGTTTTCATCCAGTAGCCGCGCGTGCGGTGGTCATAGGCAATTTCAATGCCGTCCAAGGCATTCAGAACGTCCTTGTCGCGGTAGAATGACTTGATTTCAAGCTCATAGCCGTGGTTGCGGTAATTGGTCAGAATGTCCGCAACGGCGACGGTATGCCCTTTGCTGGTGTTATGAAACAGGTAGTTGTATAGAACGGCAATGCGGTCAAACGGCTGTCCGGGCATAGCCTAGCCCTCGCTGCAGCTCTTGGACGCGGGATATGCCTGCTTTTCATCCGTTCGCCCCAAGAGATAGTCGGTGCTGGTATGGTAGTAATCAGCCAGCTTTATCAAAACGTCTGTTGGAATGTCGCGCTTGCCCATCTCATAGTGCGAATAGCAGACCTGCGAACATTGCAGATATTCAGCCAAGTCCCGTTGCAGCAGGTCGCTGTCCTCGCGCAAATCCCGGATGCGTCTATACATTTTTCCGTGCTCCTTTATGGAAGTTTCACAGAAAAGTATAGAGAAAACAGTTTGTTATATTGAAATATAAAACAAAATGTTATATGCTATATCTATCACAAAAAGAAAGAGGGATAGATAATGGGCGATTTCGTAGGAACTTCTGCAATGGCAGAACTATGGGGATGTAGGCAATCCACGATTGCAAAATGGTGTCGAGAAGGCAAAATCAAGGGTGCAGAACAGGATAGAGTGAATAGCCCTTGGAGGATACCGGCAGATGCAAAATGTCCAACCGAAAGGAAAAGGAAAGACTAACTATTAAATGTCAAGTCTGAAATGTGAGGAGTGGTAAAAATTTTAGACGGATCAAAAAGGGCATAGCAAAGCAGACATCCAGATGGACGCCTAACTGAGCATATAGAAGAATGGATTTACGCAGCGTTACGATATGACTGCTTGGATTTCTCCATCGCGTAAATTAGACGCACCAATTTCTTTGCCGTATGAGAAATTGCAACATTGTAGTGCTTTCCCTCACCCCGCTTCTTAGCGAGGTAAGCAGCAAAGGCCGGGTCCCAAAGGCAAACATATTTGGTGGCGTTGTAAAGTGCGTAGCGCAGATACCGGGAGCCTCGCTTTTCCATGTGCGAATAGGCTCCAGACAGAGAAAGCTGCCCGGACTGGTAAGTAGAGGGCGACATGCCAGCATAGGCAAGTATCTTATCCGGCGAGCCGAAGCGGGAGAAGTCTCCTATTTCGGCAAGAATCATAGCGCCCATGCGAACACCAATGCCCGGAATCGTTGTAATGGGGGACTGTATTTCATCCATCATGGACTGGATCGCGGTCTCAATGTCTTCAATTTCGGCATCCAGTTCGCGAATCAGGCGGATCGTATGCTGCAATTCCAGAGACTTGGCTGGCATGACAGAGCCGACAGAACATCTGGCAGCGTCTCGAAGCGTTGTTGCCATATCTCGCCCGTAGCGGCCTTTGGAGGCGCCGTATAAGACTGCTTTCAAATGCGTCAGGTGCGCTTCGGCAACCTGTTTGGCGCCGGGAAACTCACTGAGAAGTGCGTAAACGGATTCCATGTGCAGTGTTGGAACCAGCTTTTCCAGTTCTGGGAACAGAATCGTGACCAGGCGGGAAATAGACTGCTTCAGCTTCGCCCGTTCACGAACTTTATCAAAACGGTATCTTGTGAGTGACTTTAGTTCCTCGTTGTGGTATGCTGTGTCTGTGTAGGACTTGAGGTCCACATCAGACATGAGCATAGCTGCAATGGTTCGCGCATCGACACGGTCGGTCTTGGTTTTCCGAAGACTCAGGCTTTTTCGGTAGAGATTGGTGTGCAGCGGATTGATGACGTAGGTGGGTAGGCCTTTGTCAAGCAGAAATCCGAGGATGTTGTAGCTGTAGTGTCCGGTAGCCTCAAGCCCTACTTTTATTTTATCTTCTGGACGGGTGCAGCGGCGAATCGTTTGCAGCAGCATGTCAAAGCCCTCGGCATTGTTTTGGATGGTGAATACATCTGCCAGGACTTCACCTTCCGAGCTGAGGATAAAGCAGTCATGCTTGTCCTTGGCAACGTCAATACCCACGCAAATCATGATGAATACCTCCGGTGTGTTTGTTTGATGCTGGTTCCACAGGACGCTTTACTCTTGTAACCTTGTTCTACATAAACCGTCTGGCGGTATCTAACTGATGAACAATACTGTAAAGGGCTGTGGTTGGAGCCTTTCCTGAACCGTCTTGCGGTAGGAGGAAGTAACCAATCCACAGCATCCCTTACAGTGTAGCACAGCCCTTGGAGAGGGGCTCTAATAACTACTACTCTATAATACAAGG
>JAGBGU010000013.1 GCA_017935785.1 Bacteroidaceae bacterium | reverse complement strand
TGAAGGTGGGGGCGTCTGAAGGACGCGATGCCCGAACGGGCGAATAGCCGCGGGTTCTTGAACCCGTGGTACTCAAACGTCACCCGTACATCCGCCGTCAGCAAAGACGGCGGTGAACTATGTGTCTCATAAAAACTTATGTTCTTCTGTCGAAAAAACTCAAAGCTGATTGCTCATAATGTCCTTCTGTCAAAAACATAATCCGTATGCCATGAAAATTCTTTACAAAACCATATTTCCGTAGAAATCCAGTTGGAAAGCCGGAAATGCCCAGTTGGAAAAATATTATTTCCCAACAGGAAAATTATTTTTTCTCAGTTGGAAATTTATTTTTTTCCAGTAGGGCTGTTTTTGGGTGTGAATTAGGTTTGTTTTTGAACTATATTTGACTGATTTTTGTTCATAATAAAACCTATGTGTGATTGGCGACAAAAGTAAAAAAGTTTGACAGTGGGTGATAGGATTAGACAGAAGAACATAAGAGGCATATTGGGGACGATGAGTTGCGAGTTATGAGCCATGAACAAAAAAACTTTTGTAACTTATGTTCTTCTGTCAAAAAATCTCACCGCTCAAGTGTATCAGCGTCATTTGCGTGCCATTGTCCACATTTGTCATAAACAAAAAAGCATGGCGGAAAACCATGCTTTCTGTGGGTTGGGCTATCCGGATTCGAACCAGAACAAACAGAACCAAAACCTGTTGTGCTACCATTACACCATAGCCCAAGCCTATGGGAAATCACAATGTTTCTGTGATTCCGGCTGCAAAGGTAGTGCTTTTCTTTTTTTCTCGCAAGAAAAGCCCTGCTTTATTTTGCTATGAGCAGGAAATATTTCTTCTTGCCTTGCTGTACGAGAAGGTATTTCCCGTCCAGCAAATCGGCTTCTGTTATAGGCTGGTCGAAGGCGGTGAGCTTTTCCTTGTTCAGACTGACGCCTCCGCCCTGGGTGAGTTTGCGCATCTCGCCCTTGCTGGGGAAGCAGGGAGCCACCTCGGTAGTAAGGTTTACGGCCTTAATGCCTTCGCCCTGAAGCAATGAGCGGTCGAACTCGTACTGGGGCACTCCGTTCATTACGTCCAGGAGAGTCTGTTCGTCCAGCTTGGCAAGGCTTTCCTTTGTGGCCTTTCCGAAGAGGATGTTGGATGCCTCCACTGCCATTTCGTAGTCTTGGCGGCCATGAACCATTACGGTTACTTCCTCTGCCAGACGCTTCTGCAGAATGCGGCGTCCGGGATCCTGTCTGTGCTCTTCGGCCAGTGCGTTGATGGTCTCCTGATCCAGGCTGGTGAAAATCTTAATGTAGCGTTCGGCGTCTTCGTCGGCCACGTTCAGCCAGAACTGGTAGAAGGCGTAGGGGGTGGTGCGGTTGCGGTCGAGCCAGATATTGCCCTGCTCGGTTTTTCCGAATTTCTTTCCGTCTGCCTTGGTGATAAGGGGGCAGGTAAGTGCAAATGCCTCGTTCTCGCTGCCCAGTTTGCGGCGGATAAGTTCGGTTCCGGTTGTGATGTTGCCCCATTGGTCACTTCCGCCCATCTGTAGCTTACAGTTCTTGGTCTGGTAAAGATGCAGGAAGTCGTATCCCTGCAACAACTGGTAGGTAAACTCGGTGAATGACATTCCGTCCTGGAACTCTCCGTTCAGACGGCGTTTTACGCTGTCCTTTGCCATCATGTAGTTTACGGTAATGCACTTGCCAATCTCGCGTGCGAAATCCAGGAAGGTGTATTCGCGCATCCAATCGTAGTTGTTTACCAGTTCGGCCTTGTTGGGCGCATCACTGTCAAAGTCGAGGAAGCGGGCAAGCTGTTCCTTGATGCAAGCCACGTTGTGGCGCAGGGTCTCCTCGTTAAGCAGGTTGCGTTCCTGGCTCTTTCCGCTGGGGTCGCCAATCATGCCGGTGGCTCCGCCAATGAGTGCCAGTGGCTTGTGGCCGCAACGCTGGAAGTGGCGCAGCATCATCACACCGCAAAGGTGGCCTATGTGAAGGCTGTCCGCAGTGGGGTCAATACCCAAATAGGCGGTCACCATCTCCTTGCTCAGGAGTTCTTCTGTTCCGGGCATCATGGTGTGTACCATGCCCCTCCATCTGAGTTCTTCTACAAAGTTCATCGTATGATATGTTTTTTCTTGTTTTTTCTGTTTTCGGGTGCAAAGGTACGATTAAGTGAGCGAAAATCCAAGCTTGCTTGAGAATTTCCGAACGAGAGTACCTTCGGCGAAGCCAAAGACGCGATTAAGTGAGCGAAAATCCAAAATTATCAGGCTTTTGCTGTATGTTCCTTTCTGCTTTCCCATTCCTGACGCGTGCGTTTCCAGCGGTTGTGAGTCCACAACCACAATTCCGGGCATTCGCGGATCTGTTGTTCGAGCAGTTGTGCATAACGGTCAGTAATGTCGTAGTCGGGGCATTGGCTGGGGGTGGCGGTTATGGGCACTACCTCTCCCACATAGTGGCCGCGTTTGGGCCTTGTAACGCGGACGTAATAGATGGCGGCATCTACCTGCTTGCCAATCTTTTCCGTGCCGATGAAGAACGAAGTGGGGTGGTGAAGGAAGTCTGTCCAGTGGTGCATGGCCTCCCATTTAGGACTTTGGTCAGCGATAAAGGCCATGAGTTCCTTTCCCTTGTTCCGTCGCGTGGTAAGGATATGGCGCAGGGTTTCCTTCATGGGGACACAACTGCCGCCGAACTTGGTGCGGACACGGAGCATGAAGTGGTCCATTACTCCGTTCTTGAGCGGATGATAGATTTGCGAAGCTTTCCATCCGGGGGCAACCCAAAGCGCATAGGATGCCAGCCATTCCCAGTTGCAATAATGACCAAGATAGAAGAAACAGAAGGTCTTCTTTCCCTCCTCGGCAGTCTGTATGGCTTCGGCCAAGCCGGGAAACTGTACACGGCGCATCATCTCCTGGGGGGTGATGGTGATGAGTTTGATGTATTCCACCACCAAATCGCACAGAAAATGGTAAAACCTTTTCTCTATCTGCCTGCGTTCCGGGGCGCTTTTTTCAGGGAAGCAGTCGGCCAGCTGGCGCTGTACCAGCTTTCTGCGGTAGCGTATGACATGATATACGGGCAGGAACAACATGTCGGAAAGGAGGTACAACACACTCATGGGAAGGCGTGAAAACAGCCATACCAGGGCATATATGGGATAATAGAGGAGTTTCATTACGGATTTGTTCGGGTGGTGGATGTCGGGTTGCTGTTCATGGCATCAAGCCTGTCATAACTGCTTTGGAGAATGGCTTTGGCACGACTGATGCGTAGCGGACTTGGAGCCGGGCTTTCCTGTATGGCCTTACCGCCTGTAATATCGTAGACGCTCACTCCCGTACTGTCGGCAAAAAGAATGCCTCCGGGGAAAGAACTGTAGGCGAAAGGATAGGCGTAGTGCGGACTGAGCACATTGCGGCTCCACGGGAAGCCGTCATGCGGAATTCCCATCTGCCCCAACAACGTGGCGGCCAGGTCGCTTTGGTTCATCAGCGTGTGAATGCGTTTGGGCTGGCGCACCGCTCCGCCCAGCCAAAGCATGGGGCAATGGAAGAAGGCGGGATCTTCGTAGGTGATATCGTAAAGGAACCCGTGGTCGGGCAGGAGTATCACCAACAGATTGTCCCATACCGGGAGTGTGCGCAGGCTGTCAATAAGGCCGCCCACGCATTCGTCTGTAAAGGCAAAGGCATTGAGCTTGGGGTCGTCCAGCCGATGGTAGGGGACCTCGAACGGTTCGTGGCTGCTCAGTGTCAGATAGGTCATGTACCAGGGTTCGGATTGCGGCTTTTCTTTGATGGTTTCATAGACCCTGCTTGCCGTGACGGCATCATTGGCCCCCCATTTGCTCTCCTTGGCGTCGGCCAGGGAAAAGTCTGCATCACTGGTTATGTGCTGATAGCCGCTTCCTACCAGGTAGCCTTTCATGCCCATTATTTCTATGTCGCCTCCATACAGGAACTCTGTCCGGTAGCCTTCTTTTTGCAAAGAACGGGCCAGCGAAGGCATCTGCCCCAGCTTCTCCGGCATCTTCATCAGACTGGCTGTGGGGTAACTGATCCATCCGCTGAGCGCACTTACCGTGCCGCGGTCTGTACGGAACGAGTTGCTGTACAGGTTGTCCCAGAAGACACCTTCGGGGATGAGACGGCTGAAGTGGGGCGATATGCCGGGGATTCCGCCCAACTCTTCAATGAACCTGCTGCCGTAGCTTTCCATCAGGATTAGGAGAATGTCGGGACGGTCGGTTGTGAGCAGCGTGTCGGTAATCTGTGGAGTGGGGACAGAATACAGACTGTCAAAGAGAACGGCTCTTTCCTCCTCGGGGAAATAGTCGAACTGGCTGGAAAAGTCTTTTGTCTTGCTTATAGAAGAAAGCAGACTGAAAGCCGGATTTACGGCAGCATGGTTCAGGAAAAGATGAGGACTGTAATAAGCCACCCCCACGTTCATCGTACTGGTGCCGATGCTTCCGCGGATGCAAAGGAAGATTACACCAGCCAGCAATACCATTCCGGCTGACTTGCGGATGCGGTGGGTTGTGGCGGAAAGATGCGAGGGAGTGATGCGTACAAGCAGATATCCGATGAGGCCGATGGCCACGATAAAGGCAGCGGTTCTGGTAAGGAGGAAAGGCAGGCTGACGCTGTTGGTTGTGCCGGATGCGGACTGCATATAGCTGAATACCGCCGCATTGAGCTTGAACTTCCAGAATTCATACAGAAAAGCATCGCCGCAGATGACAAGACCCAATACCACAGCCGCAATCAGATAATAGGGCAGAAGAATCCGCCTGGCCGGAATGCGCGGAGCCCACAGGCATACGAGGGACAGCAGCCAGGGAACCGCAATCAGATAGCCCGTGGTGCTGAGATCCATTGTGAATCCGTGGAACCACACTTCTGTAACGTCCTTTAAAGAGAAAGGCATGACGTCATGGTTGTAGGCCAGGAAGAACAGTTTTCCAAGGGCAAAGATGGAAAGGAAAGCCACAACAAGGCGTAGCAGGAAACGCCAAATGCTTACAGAATGTTTTTCTCCACTCATCTTGACTTATTTAAGACTGTCCAACATGTCATGGCTCTTCTGAAGCACAGCCTTTGCCTTCTGTACGCGTACATCGTTGTAACTGTCTGTTCCCACTATGGTCTGGTTGGCTGTGATGTCATACATGCTTGTGCCTGTGCCGTCCACCCAAAATATGCCGCCGGGAAAATTGCAATAGGCGAAAGGATGCGTGTACTTCTTGCTCAGGACATTACGGCTCCAGGGGTAATCTTCATGGGGCATGCCCAGCTGGGCAAAAAGAGTGGCGGCAATGTCGCTCTGGTTCATAAAGGCTTCTATGCGCTTGGGCTGGCGTATGGCACCTCCCAACCAAAGCATGGGGCTGTGGAAGAACAAGGGGTCTTCATAGCTTTGCTTGTAGAGATGGCCGTGGTCCGGCAGGATGATGACCAGCAGATTGTCCCATATAGGCTGGGTTTTCAAACTGTCCACCAGTTTGCCCACACATTCGTCTGTATAGGCAAATGCGTTGAGCACCTTGTCTTCCAACCGATGGTAAGGCACAATCCATGGCTCGTGGCTGCTGATGGTCTGATAGACAAAGAAAAGGGGTTTGTCGGTGCTGTCTTTCTGCGCCAGAAGAGAGTAGACTTTCATGGAGGAAATTTCATCATCGGCTCCCCATGTGGAGGTCAGTTCTTCGGGGGTGAACGCCGTGTAGTCCAGCAGGTGTTGGAATTCGCAGTTTTCCAGATAGGTGCGTTTGCCCATGTTAGTCATGGGGCCGGCATAGAGGTAGGATGATGAATAGCCGTTGCGGTTGAAGGTCTTGGCCAGACTTGGCAGTTTGCCGTGCATCTCTTTTGCCGTCATTAGGCTTACTTCTGGATAGCTGACGTTTCCGGATATCAGGCTGGCAGTGCCGCGGTCTGTACGGAATGAGTTGCTGTAATAGTTTTCCCAGAAGATACCTTCGGGTATAAGCCGGCTGAGGTTGGGGGCCACTTGCGGTATTCCGCCTAATTCTTTAACAAAGGTTCCGCCAAAACTTTCCATAAAGACAACCAGAACATTGGGGCGCTTTGTGTGCAGCAAGGTGTCCGTTATGTCGTCCATCCCCTGGGGATACAGGTCGGAGAAAGTCTGTTCGCATTCGTCTTCGTCCAGCAGATTGTAGCGTTCGGAATAGGTGTCTTCTGTCCTGAAAGAAGAGAAGAAGGCATATACCGGATTTACTGTGGCATGGTTCAGGAAAAGGCTTCGGCCCGGGCGGTATGCATCGTCCATCCGCATATAGAAAAGAGAAGCGGCGATCAGAAACCCCCAGATGATACTGCTCATCTTCAGATAAGGCCAGGCCGTTTTCTTGTCCAAACGTTTGGGCGTAAGCCATATACAGGGGGCAATGATGGCGAGCATTACAGAAAGAACCGCCAAAACGCGGACTGCAATGAACCAGACGCTGACACTGCTGGTGGCTCCTTCCGGATGGGCGGCATAGCTCAGCACTACGGCATTGAGTTTGAACTGCCAGAATTCGTACATGATTATATCCGCCACAAGTATTGCCCCTGCAGCCATTCCCATTATAATATAATAAGGTATAAGGATTGTCTTTAGCGGGAAACGCTCTATGCGGCACGCCATCAGGGCCAGTAGCCAGGGAAAAGCCAGAAGCAGCACGGAAACACCAAAGTCGTGGGCCATCAGGCCTATGCGGCAAGACTGGAGAACATCCCAGACAGTGAAATCTTCAATATGATGATTGTATGCAAAGAATCCGATACGCCCCACAAGGAAGGTCAGGATAAGGATGCATAAAAGGGTTTCTAAAAAATGTGCCTGTTTTTTCATAATAGCAATAAAACGGGTAGAAAGGGTGAGAATCGTTACCGGGGTGGGGAGGCTATAGTTGCTGCATGTCGTGCAGGCGCTTATAGTATCCTCCTAACTGTAACAGATGTTCATGGGTTCCCTGTTCCACAATTTTTCCTTCATGAAGGACATAAATGACGTCGGCGTTCTTGATTGTGCTTAAGCGGTGTGCGATGGCAATGGTAGTACGGCTCTTCATCAGACGTTCCAACGCTTCCTGGACCAGACGCTCGCTTTCCGTGTCGAGGGCGCTTGTGGCTTCATCCAAGATGAGGATTGGGGGGTTCTTCAGAATGGCCCGCGCAATGCTGATGCGTTGGCGCTGTCCGCCGCTAAGCCGGCATCCGCGGTCGCCTACGTTGGTCTGGTATCCCTGCTCGCTTTCCATAATAAAGTCGTGTGCGTTAGCTATGCGTGCCGCAGCCTCTACGGCTTCCTGTGTGGCATTGTCCACACCGAATGCGATATTGTTGAAAATGGTGTCATTGAACAGAATCGCTTCTTGGTTGACATTGCCAATGAGTCCCCTCAGGCTTTTCAGACTCAGGGTCCGGATGTCTTTTCCGTCAATGCAGATACCTCCCTTGTTTACATCGTGATAGCGGGGAATAAGGTCGACCAATGTGCTTTTTCCGCTTCCGCTCTGCCCAACCAGGGCAATGGTCTTTCCTTTGGGCACAACCAGATTGACATTGTTAAGGACTTTTCGGCCTTCGGTGTAGCAGAAGTCCACATTTTGTATGCTGATCTCATGCTGCAGACCGTCTATGGCTTGGGGCTGTTCCGCCTCGCGGATGTTGTTCTCGGCAGACAGGATCTTGTTTATTCGCTCCATGCTGGCCAATCCCTTTTGCATGGCATAAGTGGCTTTGCTGAGGTCCTTGATGGGCTGAAGGGTTGTGTAAAGAATGACCAGATAATAGATAAACAGATTGGCGTCGATGGTGCTGTTCCCGGTAAAGATGAGCCATCCGCCAAACCACAGGACAATGACAATCATGACGGTTCCCAGAAATTCGCTCACGGGATGGGCTGCACTTTGGCGTATGGCCACTCTGTTGGCTATGTCGCGGTATTCATTGTTTACCTTAATGAAACGCGAGATCATTTTCTTTTCCGCGATAAAAGCCTTGATGATACGAAGTCCGCCCAAGGTCTCTTCAATCTGGCTCATGCTGTTGCTGAGCTTTTCCTGCATCTGCAAAGACTTTGCCTTCAGTTTCTTTCCGACAGAGCCAATACCCCAGGCCAGGATGGGTACAACCAGCAAAGTGAACAAGGTAAGTTGCCAACTGATACAGATGAGCGTAGTAAGGTAAATAAGGATGAAGATAGGATTCTTGATAATCATATCCAGCGAACTGTTAATGCTGGCGTCCACTTCATTTACGTCAGTACTGACGCGCGTCAGAATGTCGCCCTTGCGCTCCTCGCTGAAGAAAGATAGCGGAAGGCCGGTTATCTTTCTGTATATGTTCTCACGGATGTCTCGGATGATTCCCGTCCGCAAAGGCATGAGCATGGCAGAACCTCCAAAATACGTGGCTGTCTTGAAAAACGTAAGAATAGAGAGCAGGATTCCCAGCATTAGCAATGTGGTTGCCGGACCGTATTCTTCTATCAGGAGCTGCGAATAGTAGTAGCCGTTGTTTTTGGCCACATCCACCATGTTGCCTACAGATGCCGTATTCCATGGAATGAAAGAATAGCGTTCCGTATCTACCTTGAAAAGGATTTGCAGAATCGGGAGCAGAATACTGAACGAGAATACATTGAAAATGGCTGCACTTACATTAAGCAGGAATGTGCCCGCAATGTATTTCTTGTATCTGGCAAAATAAGGCCCCATGGCCTGGTAGAACTCTTTCATATTTTATTTACGTCCAAAATCTGCGGGAATTTCTCCCCATTGTTCTGTATTCCATTTTAGTACGGGTACCTGTATAGGGTTGTTCTGAAGCCATTTCTCTGCCCGGGCAACCAATTCAAGCGCCTGTTCTGTCTGTGGCGTGCGGCCAAGGGTGGTTTTTGCCTTGCGGTTACGCACCCATGCCATGCCGCTCACGCTGTCGCTGTATATGGGAATTCGTATGTTCTGCTGTTGCATCAATGCCAGGGCATGCACTATGGCCAGGAATTCTCCGATGTTGTTTGTTCCCTGTATGGGGCCGAAGCGAAACACTTCCTTTCCGGAAGGAAGGTGTACGCCCCGGTATTCCATCGGCCCCGGATTCCCCGAGCAGGCCGCATCTACGCACAATGCTTCTTTGATGTCTTCTGTCATGCGCCAGGAAGGACTACATTCGTTCGGGCATCTCTATTCCCAATAATCCCATACCGTTCTTTACGATTTGGCTTACGGCAGCCGAGAGTACAAGGCGCAGAAGTTTCTTGTTGTTGTCCTCTTCTCTCAGGATGCTGAAGTCATGATAGAACTGGTTGTACTCTTTCACCAGTTCATAACAATAGTTGGCAATGCAGCTGGGGTTGTAGTCCTGGCCTGCCTGGCGAACTGCTGCGGCAAAGTCCTGCAAATGCTGGATGAGGCTGATTTCCTTCTCGCTCAATTCCGTGTCGGCGGAAAGTTTCTTGGGAAGTTCTATTCCCTGCTCGGCGGCTTTGCGGAGAATGCTTCTTATTCGTGCATAAGTGTATTGGATGAAGGGACCGGTGTTTCCGTTAAAGTCGATGCTCTCTTCCGGATTGAAAAGCATATTCTTGCGGGCATCCACTTTGAGGATAAAGTATTTCAATGCGCCAAGTCCTACAACACGTGCTATTTCCTGTGCCTCCTCGTCTGTGATGTTCTCCAGTTTGTTCACCTTGTCGGCGCTCATCTGTCTGGCATCGGCTATCATGGTTGCAATCAGGTCGTCCGCGTCCACTACCGTTCCTTCGCGGCTCTTCATCTTTCCATTGGGGAGTTCCACCATTCCGTATGAGAAATGAACAAGGTCTTTTCCCCACTTGAATCCAAGCTTGTCAAGCAGAATGCTCAGTACCTGAAAGTGGTAGTTCTGTTCGTTTCCAACCACATAGATCATCTTGTCTATGGGGAAATCCTGGAACCGGAGTTTGGCCGTACCAATGTCCTGGGTCATGTAAACTGAAGTGCCGTCACTGCGCAGAAGCAGTTTCTCGTCCAGCCCCTCTGATGTGAGGTCGGCCCATACAGAACCGTCATCGCGGCGGTAGAAGAGACCTTTTTCAAGTCCTTCCTCCACCTTATCCTTGCCTTCAAGGTAAGTTTCGCTTTCGTAATAGATCTTGTCAAAGCCAACGCCCAGTGCCTTGTAGGTCTCGTCAAAACCGGCATATACCCAGTCGTTCATCTTTTTCCACAAGTTGCGTACTTCGGGGTCATTCTGCTCCCATTTTACCAACATTTCGTGTGCTTCCTTGATGAGCGGAGCCTCCTGTTTGGCGGCCTCTTCGTCCATCCCTTTTTCCATGAGTTCCTTTATCTGCTCACGGTAATGCTTGTCGAAGGCCACATAGTAGTCGCCAATGAGATGGTCGCCCTTCTTTCCGCTGCTTTCCGGGGTTTCGCCATTGCCATAGTACTGCCATGCCAGCATGCTCTTGCAGATATGGATTCCGCGGTCGTTCACAATATTGGTCTTTACCACCTTGTTTCCGTTTGCCTGCATGACATTGGCCAACGCCCATCCGAGAAGGTTGTTTCGCACATGGCCCAAATGAAGCGGTTTGTTTGTGTTGGGGCTGCTGTATTCTATCATCACCAACGGGCTTTCTTCCGTTACGGGAACAAAACCATATTGTTCCTGCTGCTGGATGCCCAGGAGTTGCCCAATCCATTGCGAAGGCTGTATAGTCAGGTTCAGGAATCCTTTTATTACATTGAAGTCCTTTATTATTTCCGGTATTTCGTTTTTCAGATATGCGCCTAAGTCCTGTGCCGTATCTTCAGGCTTCTTCTTGCTGATTTTTAGAAAGGGGAATACCACCAATGTGAGCTGTCCCTCAAATTCAGGGCGCGTTTCCTGTAACTGTATTATGGTTTCCGGCACGTCTGTACCATACAGATTCTGGATGCCGTTTTTCACTGCCGATGCAATCTTATTTGCAATTTTCATACCTTATAAATATATTATGTGTTCAAAATTGGTTGCAAAAATACAGATTTTCAATGAAAGGTACAAAAAAAAGGAGAGCAAAAACTCTCCTTATTTACGTCTCGGTAAAAATCGGGTCTTACAGAGCCAAATCTGAACCGGCCTTAAACTTAACCACCTTCTTTGCGGGGATGGTGATAGTTTCCTTGGTCGCAGGGTTGATTCCCTGGCGTTCAGGGCGTTCGCTGGTTGCGAAAGTTCCAAAACCAATCAGAGCCACCTTATCATCAGCCTTCAAAGCTGTTGTGATAGCTTCCAATGTTGCTTCAAGTGCCTTTTTGGCATCGACTTTGCTCAAACCTGAGCCTTCTGCAATCTTTGCAATAAGTTCTGTCTTGTTCATAAATCTATGGATAAAGGGATTTTGTATTATTATTTTTTTGTTTCGTTACATTTTTACTCGGCAAATATAGATAAAGTTGGTATAACCCCCAAGTTTTTATGCGAAAAAATGTGTCATAATGCTAAAAATGCCTATAACTTTGCCTAAACGAGCCTTTTAATGGTTAAAAATGATTACCTTTGCAACTAAATAAACACAGTTTTCCGATTTATGAATACAATGCCTCCCGTTACTAAGAATCTGCTTATTATAAATGTGTTGGCCTTTGCCTCCACTTATGTCGCCGGTTTGTATGGAATTGACCTGAAAGACCTTTTGGGTCTGCACTTTTTCCTGGCCAGTGACTTTAGGATATACCAGATTATAACCTATATGTTCATGCATGCAGGACTGGAACATTTGTTCTTTAATATGTTTGCGGTGTGGATGTTCGGGCGGATTATGGAACAGACTTTCGGGCCGAGGAAATATCTGATTTATTATTTTGTGTGCGGTATAGGTGCCGGATTTTTGCAGGAAATAGTACAGTACATATCATATCTTTCCCAGGGGCTTGATGGCTATAGCCAAATCTCTTTGGCCGGCATAACAATGGAAATGGGCGATTTCCTAAACCGTTGGACTACGGTGGGTGCCTCTGGCGCTGTCTATGGAATTCTGCTTTCCTTTGGCATGACATACCCCGAGGAAAGAATGTTCATATTCCCTCTTCCGGTTCCTATCAAGGCAAAATACTTTGTGATTGGCTATGCCGTGATAGAACTCCTTTCCGCCTTGGGCAGGTCGGACGATGGTGTGGCGCATTTTGCACATCTGGGCGGAATGCTCTTTGGCTTGTTCCTTATCTTATATTGGAGGAACGGCAGCCAATTGCCTGGTGCGGGATGGTGGAAAAATTTGTGGGGAAAAAGCAAGCCGCGGATGCATATCCGGATGGGAGGCAGGCATGCGGACGAAATGGACTACAACCGGAGGGAAAAAGAACGGAGTGCCGAGATAGACCGGATTTTGGAAAAAGTAAAAAAGCACGGTTACGGCAGTCTTAGCGAAGAAGAAAAGCGTAAACTTTTTGATGCCAGTGGCAGATAAGGCTTTTTTGCCATGCAATACATCAAGAAAATCTTTTTGGGCTTGTTCCTGGGAGCAAATGTGCTTACCGTCCTATTGTTGTGGGCCAGTTGCGCATGCACCTGGATTTCCCCTTCTGTTGTGCCGCAACAGACGGTTATAACCTTGGCGTTCCCCATTTTCCTTACGGCAAATCTGGCCTTTGTCTTTTTCTGGCTGATATGTAAAGCTCGTTTTGCCGTTCTTCCTGTATTGGGCACATTGGTTGTCGGAGGATATGTGATGGATTATTGTCCGTTGCATTGTCAGGAAGATACTCCTAATGACAGTTCCATTCTCCTGGTAAGCCATAATATCGGAACCATGACAGGCGAAGAGAAACATTTGGCGTTTGTACAGTATGTGAAGGAAACAGATGCCGATATCCTGTGCCTGCAAGAGGTGGATCCGACGTTGTTGACGCGCAAGGCTTTTGTCGCCATGCTGGATTCGATGGGATATGGCAAAATGCAGAAAGACAACCGTTGCATCCTGAGCAAGTTCCCTTTTGCAGGCGGTGCGGAGTCCTTGGCTTATACGTCCACGACAGGAAACGGGTCGATGGTCTGCCGTTTGCTGTGCGGTCCGGACACTTTGCTCATTGTGAACAATCACTTGGAAAGCTATGGCCTGACTGATGAAGAAAAAGGACGGTATAAAAAGGCTATAAAGCATCCGGAGTCGGACGAGACTTCCGGTACGGTGCTGACACTCGCCCGAAGAATCAGTAATACGGCTCAGATTCGGGGAGCCCAGGCCGATTCATTATGTGCGTTCATTGATTCTCATGCCGGAGAAAGCATGATTGTATGCGGCGATTTCAATGACACTCCCATTTCTTACGTTTACCAGCAGATAGGAAAGCGTTTGGACTGTGCATGGCGAAACAGCGGGCAGGGTATAGGGCTTTCCTATAATCAGATGGGCTTTTTTGTGCGGATTGACCATATTTTCCATTCCTCGGACTGGATAAGTCATAATACTCGGATTGACAATAAAATGGTGCTGTCAGACCATTATCCGCTGCATACAATCCTGTGCAGAAAGCCTAATTAGGGGTATTTAGACGATAAAATTTAGGACAAAAGGTATGGAAATCATGAAAAATGTGTATCTTTGCGCCCTATAGTGTGAAAATTGGCAAAAAAATAAAACAAAAAATATAATAATTATTAAATCAACACTAAAATGCAAAACAAAGGATTTGTAAAGGTTTTTGCGCTGTTACTTACTTTGGTGTGCGTATTTTATCTGAGCTTTTCTGTGGTGACAAGCCACTACGAGGGAAAGGCTGAGAAGATTGCACAGACCGAAGGAGAGGAAGCTGCCAATCGCTATTTGGATTCTCTGCTCACCAACAAGGTGTACTGCAATGTCTGGACATTGAAGGAATGCCGTGAGATGGGAATCGGATTGGGACTCGACCTGAAGGGTGGTATGAACGTCATCCTGGAGGTTAGCGTACCCGATGTAGTGAAGGCACTGGCCGACCACAAGGAGGAAACAGACGAAAACTTCCGCTTGGCCGTAGAGCAGGCGACGAGAGAGGCTGCAAACAGCCAGAATGATTTTATTTCCCTATTTGTCAAGGCTTACAAGGAGAAGGCTCCCGGAAAGGCTTTGGCCGAGTTGTTCGCTACACAGCAGTTGCGTGACAAGGTGACCACCAAGAGCACCGATTCTGAGGTGGAAAACGTGCTTCGTGCAGAAGTGAAGTCCGCAATAGACAACTCTTACAACGTGCTCCGTACCCGTATCGACCGTTTCGGTGTGGTACAGCCCAACATTCAGGCTCTTGAGGGCCAGGAAGGCCGCATCATGGTGGAAATGCCTGGTGTAAAGGAACCCGAGCGTGTGCGCAAGCTGCTGCAGGGAAGTGCCAATCTGGAGTTCTGGGAAACCTATAACACACAGGAAGTTGTTCCTTTCCTGATTTCATTGGACAGCAAGCTGGCTGCCGCTATGGGTCAGGTAAATGATTCTACTTCAACTGAGGCCGCTCCCGCTGACACAACCAAGGCTAAGGCCGACCTGGCCGCTGCTGTGGGTGGTGCCGAAGACGCCGCTGTAAGCGCTGCCGATATTGAGAAGGCCCGCCGCCAGCATCCTCTGCTGAGCCGTTTGCAGGTAATTCAGGGTAATGACGGAAGTGCCGTTGGTTATGCCGCCAAGCGCGACATGGATGCCATCAGCGAACTCCTCCAGAGCCCCGAGGCCAAGGAAATCCTTCCTTCTGACCTCCGCCTGAAGTGGGGTGTTAAGGGAATCGGCGAAGGCGAAGGCTCCAATATCTACCAGCTGTTTGCCATCAAGGTTACTGAACGTAATGGCCGTGCGCCCCTCGAAGGTGACGTAATCACTGACGCCAGTGACGAGTTTGACGATTACGGACGTCCCTGCGTAAGCATGAAGATGAATGTGGACGGCGCACGCCGTTGGGCTGCCTTGACAAAGGCTAACCAGGGCCGTTGCATTGCCATTGTTCTTGATGATAATGTATACAGTGCCCCTGTGGTGCAGAACGAGATTACCGGTGGTGTTTCTCAGATTACCGGACAGTTTAGCGCCGAAGATACCCGCGACTTGGCTAACGTATTGAAGTCTGGTAAGATGCCTGCTCCTGCCAAGATTGTGAGCGAGGAAATTGTAGGTCCTTCTTTGGGTGCCGAATCAATCCAGCAGGGTATCTGGAGCTGTGTGATTGCGTTTGTCGTACTGATGCTCTACATGATTGTAATGTACGGAGCAATCCCCGGTATGGTGGCCAACTGCGCGCTTCTGCTCAACCTGTTCTTCACTGTGGGTATCCTTACCAGTTTCCAGGCAGCTCTTACCATGAGCGGTATTGCCGGTATGGTACTGACCTTGGGTATGGCAGTGGACGCCAACGTGCTTATTTATGAACGTACCAAGGAGGAACTGCAGGCTGGCAAGAGCGTACGCGAGGCTCTCAGCGCCGGTTACAGCAATGCCCTCAGCGCCATTTTGGACTCTAACATCACTTCTCTTATTACCGCTGTGATTCTTTACTATTATGGTACCGGACCAATCCGTGGTTTTGCCACAACATTGTTCATCGGTATCTGCGTGAGCTTCTTCACAGCCGTGTTCCTGACCCGTGTGGTTTACACCGAGGTTATGAGCCGCGACAAGTGGCTGAACCTTACCTTCCGCACCTCTTTGGGCAGCAAGATTTCTTTCCGCAATCCTGCCTACAAGTTCATGAGCGCATACAAGAAGAGCTTTACCGTCTTTGGCGTAATGGCTGTTATCTGTATCGGTTTCATGATTGGCCGCGGATTCAGCAAGAGTATTGACTTTACCGGAGGACGTAACTTTGTGGTTCTCTTCGAACAGGAAGTTCAGCCCGAGACTGTACGTGGTCTGCTGGCTGAAGCATTCCCCGAGAGCAACACCAGCGCCATTGCCCTGGGAACAGAGGGAAAGACCATCCGTATCAGCACCAACTACCGTATCGAAGAGGACGGTATTGAAGTGGACAGCGAGATTGAGCAGAAGCTCTATGAGGTGCTCAAGGGAGCTGATCTCCTGGCTGCCGATCTGACATTGGAGAACTTCATCAACCGTGACGAGCGTGCAGGCGGTTCAATCATCAGCAGCCAGAAGGTAGGTCCCTCTGTAGCTGAGGATATTACCAACGGAGCTATCATCAGTGTGATTTTGGCCATTATCGCCATCTTTGCATACATTCTGCTCCGTTTCCGCAATGTGGCTTTCTCTGTGGGTGCTACCACTGCCCTGGTGTTCGACGTATTGTTCATCCTGGGTATGTATGCCATCTGTTGGGGCTGGATGCCCTTCAGCCTGGAGATTGACCAGACCTTCATCGGTGCTGTGCTTACCGCCATCGGTTATTCAATCAATGACAAGGTGGTTGTGTTCGACCGTATCCGCGAATACTTCGGTCTCTATCCCAAGCGCGAGCGTCAGGATTTGTTCAACAGTGCTATCAACAACACATTGAACCGTACCATTAACACCTCTGTATCTACCTTCATCGTTCTGGCCGTTATCTTCTGCCTTGGTGGAGCCAGCATCCGCAGCTTTGCGTTTGCCATGATTCTGGGTGTGGTATTCGGTACTCTTTCTTCAATCTTCATGGCCGCTCCCACAGCCTACCTGACTATGGGCAAGACCATCAAGGAAGAGGGTGATGACAAGAAGTAACAATCATTTCTTATAAGCCCTGTGTGGGGCATCTCTCGCACTCAGACGAGAGGTGCCCCACATTTTAATATAATATGTAACCCCAGAAAAATCGAATATAATGGAACAGAAACAGATTCAGATTAACTTCCGCCTGACGGATGTGCGCGAAGTCCAGTTCGTGAAGTTGGCCAATGAATGGCCCGAAGGAGAAATCCAGATAGGCAACCAGTTGCAGTTCTCCAGCGAGACGGACAAGCGCATTGTACGCTGCACGGCACATTTTGAATATAAGAAGAACGACATTACCCAGCTGATACTGACCGTTCAGACGACCTTCGAGTTTGCACGGGAGGGATGGAGCGCCATGTACCAGCTACAGGGCGACCAGTGGGTGCTGCCCGCCGGACTGGTGCAGCATCTGGCCGACGTGACCATTGGTGCGTCTCGTGGAATTTTGGCAGTACGCACCGAGGAGGCTGGCTTGCCCAAGCAGATTTTGCCCCTGCTTTCTCCCGCACAGATTATCCAGAACAATCTGGCATTGCCCCGTCAGGCAAAGCCGTCAGGACAGGTTCCCCCTGCTCCCAGCGCTAACGCCTGATGCCATTTGCCGGCAGTAAGGCCGGATTCAGAAGTGTTTTTGGCCTAAAAACGGTAAGATAGAAGGCTTTTATGCGTGCGTCCCGAGTCGGGACGGCCTTCACGGAGCAAAAAAATGGTTTCCCAAGCCGGGAAGCCATTTTTTGAATATAAAAAACGCTTTCCCGATGCAGGAAGTCATTTTTTGAGGCTTAAAAATGGTTTCCCGCATCGGGAAGGCATTTCCTGTGGCCGGGGACATGCTCCCGCATCGGGACGGCTCTTCAGATTCTTTCCCGCTCCCCCTCAGATTTATGCCCGAAACGGGGAAAAGGGATTAGTGCCGCCCCGGTACGGCTTGTCCTAAGAAGTAAAACACGTTCTTGGGCGATGATATTGCAGTATTATGGTCGGTCTGAGTCAAAAACAATGTACATTTTTTGCCGTTGTATGAAGAAAAATAACTACCTTTGCAGCGTAAATGGAATGCCCCTGTAGTTCAATGGATAGAACTACGGTTTCCTAAACCGCCAATCCGGGTTCGATTCCCGGCGGGGGTACACTAAGAATCCGTTACAACAGTTTTTGATATTTTGTAATCATTTTCTCCTTTTTTGTGGCTTTTGGTTTGTTTAATTGAAGTGATTGGTATAACTTTGTATAGAAATAACCCAAAACTGGCAATAATTTAACAATAAACATACAGCAATGGCAGATTCATTAGAAGTGAAAGAACTGGATCAAGTGGTGGTTCGGTTCTCCGGTGATTCCGGTGACGGCATGCAGCTGGCCGGAAACATCTTCTCCACGGTGTCTGCAACCGTGGGAAACAGTATCAGTACGTTCCCTGACTATCCCGCCGATATCCGCGCCCCGCAAGGCTCGCTTACCGGAGTGTCGGGTTTCCAGGTTCATATCGGTGCCGGACAGGTTTATACCCCCGGCGATTTGTGCGATGTGTTGGTGGCCATGAATGCGGCCGCGCTGAAGACCCAGTACCGCTATGCCAAGCCTGGAGCGGCCATAATCATTGATACGGACTCTTTTGGTCCCAAGGACTTGGAGAAGGCGGCTTTCCAGACAACGGATTATCTGGGGGAGATGGGAATAGACCCGGACCGCGTGATTGCCTGCACTCTTACCACCATGGTAAAGGATTGTCTCAAGGACAGCGGCATGGATGCCAAGAGCATGCTCAAGTGCCGCAATATGTTTGCCCTGGGACTGGTATGCTGGCTCTTCGACCGCAACCTGGAAATCGCCTTCAACTTCCTGCGTGAGAAATTCGCCAAGAAACCGGCCATTGCCGAAGCCAACATCAAGGTTATCCAGGCCGGTTATGACTATGGACACAATACCCACAGCAATGTGGCTAACGTATACCGCATCGAGACCAAGAACAAGGTGCCCGGCCGTTACATGGACATTACCGGTAACAAGGCTACGGCATACGGCTTTATCGCCGCTGCGGAGAAGGCTGGGCTGAAACTCTATCTGGGAAGTTATCCCATTACGCCCGCAACCGATGTCCTTCACGAACTGAGCAAGCACAAGTCGCTTGGCGTTACCACCGTCCAGTGCGAGGACGAGATTGCCGGCTGTGCATCCAGTGTGGGCGCTTCGTTTGCCGGCGCACTGGCCGTAACCTCCACGTCAGGCCCCGGAATCTGTCTCAAGAGCGAGGCCATGAACCTGGCCGTTATCATGGAACTGCCTCTGGTGGTGCTGGACGTACAGCGTGGCGGACCCGCCACCGGACTGCCTACCAAGAGCGAACAGACCGACCTCTTGCAGGCGCTCTTCGGACGTAACGGCGAAAGCCCCATGCCCGTAATGGCCGCCATCAGCCCCACTGACTGTTTCGATGCCGCTTACGAGGCGTCCAAGGTGGCCTTGGAACACATGACACCCGTAGTGCTGCTTACCGATGCCTACGTGGCCAACGGCTCCGGAGCGTTCAAACTGCCCGACCTGGCCGAATACCCCACCATCAATCCTCCTTATGTGCCCCAGGAAATGCTGGGCGAGTGGACCCCCTATATGCGTGCCGAGAACGGAACCCGCTACTGGGCTGTGCCCGGACGCGAGGGCTTTACCCACATCCTGGGCGGTCTGGAGAAGGATGACAAGACCGGCGCCATCAGTACCAATCCCGAGAATCATGACCTGATGACCCGCAAGCGCGCACAGAAGATTCAGAACATTCCCGTGCCCGACCTGGAAGTGCTGGGCGACAGCGAGGATGCCGAACTGCTCATCGTGGGCTTTGGCGGAACATACGGCCATCTGCGTGCCGCTATGGACGAGATGCGTGCTGCCGGCCAGAAGGTGGCCATGGCGCATTTCCGCTACATCAACCCTCTGCCCGCCAATACGGCCGAGGTGCTGAAGAAGTATCCCAAGGTGGTTGTGGCAGAACAGAACATGGGCCAGCTGGCCGGATGGCTGCGCATGAAGGTGGACGGCTTCTGTCCCGCACAGTATAATGAGGTCAAGGGCCAGCCCTTCAAGGTGAGCGAACTTGTAGAGGCTTTCGGCAAACTGATTAACGCTTAACTTTAATTCTTTATTGACATGTTTACAGCAAACGATTATAAAAAGGGCCAACCCCGATGGTGTCCGGGATGTGGCGACCACTTTTTCCTGGCCAATCTGCACAAGGCTATGGCCGAAATCGGTGTGGCACCATGGGAGACTGCAGTAATCAGCGGTATCGGCTGCAGCAGCCGTCTGCCTCATTATATGGCCACATACGGCATGAATACCATTCACGGCCGTGCGGCAGCCATTGCCACCGGTGTCAAGGTGGCCAACCCCCGTCTGTCCGTATGGCAGGTGAGCGGCGATGGCGACGGACTTGCCATCGGCGGCAACCACTTTATCCATGCCAACCGCAGAAACATCGACCTGAACATGATTCTGCTCAATAACCGCATCTATGGTCTGACCAAGGGACAGTACAGCCCCACCAGCCCCCGCGGCTTTGTCAGCAAGTCTTCGCCTTACGGCACAGTGGAAGATCCCTTCCGTCCTGCCGAACTTTGCTTCGGCGCACGCGGCCATTTCTTTGCCCGTGCCGTGGCCACCGATGCTCCCGGCACTATTGAAGTGCTCAAGGCGGCATATCAGCACAAGGGTGCTTCGGTTTGCGAGATTCTGCAGCATTGTGTCATTTTCAACAACGGAGCCTATGACGATGTGTACTCCAAGGACGGACGTGCCAAGCGCGCCATCTATGTAAATCACGGACAGCCGCTGGTGTTTGGTGAGAACAATGAGTTCGGACTGGTACAGGAAGGATTCGGCCTGAAGGTGGTGGAGATTGGAAAGGACGGCGTCACAATGGACGACATTCTGGTGCACGACGCACATTGTCAGGACAATACGCTGCAGCTCAAGCTTGCCCTCATGGGCGACGGCGACGGCTTCCCCATTGCGCTCGGCGTAATCCGCGATGTGGACGCTCCCACCTACAATGACGCAGTAGAGGCTCAGATTGAAGAAGTGAAGGCAAAGAAACCCTATCACAACTTTGCCGAACTGCTGGAAACCAACGATATTTGGGAAGTAAAATAACAGATTCTTATGGAAAAGAAAACAAGAGTGGCCATTGTTGGCTACGGCAATATCGGACAATACGCATTGCAGGCCCTGCAGGCTGCCCCCGACATGGAGGTGGCCGGCATTGTGCGTCGCAAGGGCGCAGAGGACTGTCCTGCCGAACTCAGTGCATATAAGGTGGTAAAGAGTCTGCAGGAGCTGGAGGCTGTGGATGTGGCCCTGCTTGCCACCCCCACCCGCAGCGTGGAGCAGTTTGCCCTTGAGGCCTTGGCGCTGGGTATCAATACCGTGGACAGTTTCGACATCCACAGCCAGATTGTGGCCTTGCGCAATACGCTTGGCGAAGCCGCCAAAAAGAATGGCGCCGTCAGCGTTATCAGCGCCGGATGGGATCCGGGTTCAGACAGTGTGGTGCGCACCCTGATGGAAAGCCTGGCTCCCCAGGGTATCAGCTATACCAACTTCGGCCCCGGCCGCAGTATGGGACACAGTGTGGCCGTGCGTGCCATAGAGGGTGTGCGCGATGCCTTGAGCATGACCATTCCCGTGGGTACCGGTATCCATCGCCGTATGGTATATGTGGAACTGGAGGAAGGCGCAGACTTCAAGACCGTGGAGGCGGCAGTCAAAGCCGACCCCTATTTTGTGAACGACGAGACTCATGTCAAGCAGGTGTCCTGCGTGGCCGACCTCAATGATGTGGGCCATGGCGTCAATCTGGTGCGCAAGGGTGTGAGCGGAACCACGCACAATCAGCTCTTCGAGTTCAATATGCGCATAAACAACCCTGCGCTTACCGCCCAGGTCATGGTCAATGCAGCCCGAGCCAGCATGAAGCAGCAGCCCGGAGCCTACACCATGATTGAGATACCCGTAATAGACTATCTTCCCGGCGACCGCGAGGAGATAATCGCACATTTGGTGTAATACCCCCATTCTATGCACGCACAGCATCATCCGACTGTGGAGCGCAGAGAACCGTTGATTTCCTTTGTGGTTCCCTGCTACAATCTTCCCGGTGAGTGGATATGTGCGTGCATAGATAGTATTTTGGCTCTTCCGCTCAAAAGGGAAGAGCGCGAGATACTTGTTATTGACGACGGTTCCGAAACCCCTGTCTCGGAATGTCTTTCCGGCTATGGTGATGAAGTACAGTGCGTGCGCCAGCCCAACGGCGGACTCAGCATGGCGCGCAATGCGGGAATGGACATGGCCTCCGGCGTTTATGTGCAGTTTGTCGACGGCGATGACGAACTGATGCCTTCTGCTTATGCGCAGTGTATCCGTTTGATTAAGCGTGAAGCCCCGGATATGCTGCTCTTTCGTTTCTGCGGCCACGGAGCCGGTCCTTTGCCTGCCATGAGCGGAACTGCCTATATGCTGCGCCACAACCTGCGTGCCTCGGCCTGCACTTATCTTTTCCGCCGTTCTTTGTTGGGAAACCTCCGTTTTATTCAGGGTATTCTGCACGAGGATGAGGCTTTTACGCCCCAGCTTATGCTTCGTGCCCGTACTGTGTTGGATACGGGCAGTGCAGCCTATGCCTACCGTCGCCATGCCTCCTCCATTACAACCCGTACCGATCAGAATCATATCCGTCGCCGTCTTGCCGACAAGGAGACTGTCATTGTTATGCTGGACCGCCTTTCGCATCATCTCCCTCCCCAACAGACCATGGCGCTTTGCCGCCGCGTGTCTCAGCTTACCATGGATCTTATGCTGGATACAGCCCGTCTGACGGACGGACCGGAACCGTTGCGTCAGCTTGTTTCACGTTTGCGTTCGGCATTGCTTTATCCGCTTCCTCTCAAGCCTTATACACCGGCCTATTTCCTTTTTTCCCTTTTGTCTGCATCGTCCGTCGGACTCTCCCTCTTACGTCCTCTGGTCAGTAAACTGACTGCTGAACGCTGAATACTAATAGCCAAACTCTGCATACGTTGTCCGCGGACAGGTGCTGAAATTTGACCTATAGGCTGTATAATTTATCTGTAGTATTTAACCATCAGACTTCTAATGAACTTCTTTACACTATCCGGATTTTGTGGATAGGTGTCTGGGAAAGAAACGAACCTGTCGTAGGCGGGCTTTGCTTCTTCTAATGTGGGGACTGCTCTATCCATTGCTTCGAAATATATCTTGATTCTGCGCATAAACTCTTCTTCAAAGTCTGCGCTCACGATACCGGGAATCCCTATAGTCAGTACCATTTCATAGCATGGCTTGTAATAGATAATACCATCTGCAACATCTTCCCATTTCATTTTTCCATATAGGTCATTAAAATAAGGAATACGGCCAAATGGGGTATCCTTTATGTCCATCCCAAAAGGTTGGCAATCCACTATCACAAATATAAAGTATATTGATAATCAGTTAGTTACTGTTATCAAGATACAAATGATATGCAAATGTAAGTATAAAACCATATAGAAAAAGTACAAATGGACATTACTTTGTATGATAACATCCTTTTCTACAGATTAAGGGTTAACACAATGTTATACTACTGATATTCAGCATATTGAAGCTGTTCTTCCTTGCATTCAACAAAGAGTGTTAAATTATATTAAATCCTACAGGGCAATTATGATTCGTGCAAAGATAATATTTTGCAGTCAAAGGAAGAAAGACTTCTTGAACCACTTCTATGGTTCTATACTTCTGTTTCTGACGTAAGCTGACCCGTACGGTTTTCGGGTTTTAGACGGACATATATACAGTTTACTTTAGGTTAGCATATATATAAGAGCTAACCAAGGTAAACTAAAGTGTTTTTGTCCTGTAGATACTGCACTTTGTGGACTCTTTTCTCCTTTGACTGCAAAAACCTCTTATAGCCTTATCTCCACCTATAACGTCACTTCACACTGCTGTACCATGCAGTCTGCCATGTACCACCCCATCGGGCTTTGATAAGAATTGTGTTGCAAAGGTACCTGTCATGGCGTTCATCCTGCAAGGTCGGTGCCTGTGGTTTGTCCGTGAAATCTCCACGCTCTGATTGTGGCAGAGGTAGTATTTGACGGCAAAACCTTGCATTGATGAGCCATAACACCTTTTGGGGCAACATAATTCTTTAATCAATCCCGATGGTAGTTGGTTCTACATAAGGGAAGAAAATAAAAATTTTATCTTATGGCTAACATTTGCGACACTCAGTACAAGGTGACAGGCTCACGCAAAGCCGTGGCAGACCTTTGGAACACACTCCAAGAGTTGGAGGTGAACAGTAAGAATGTGTATCTGTATCTCTTGGCAGAACACTATGGCATTGACTACGAGAAGAAAGGCATCTCGGTGAGAGGACACATCTATTGGGCAGAATATGAGGAGAACGCGGAAGACGATTATGCCCTCTTGTCCTTTGACACCGAAAGTGCTTGGTCTTCCTGCGACTTGTTCTTTGAGGAGGTGAACAAGGCACTTGGCGACGAACTTTCAATCAGTTGGCGAGAGGTTGAGCCAGGTTGCGACATCTTCTATACGCACGATGAGAACGACTTTTTCCCCGAAGAGTGCTACGTCACTGCCTACGGAGAACTCTTTGAGGATTGTGAGGGTGCTTACTCCAC
>JAGBGU010000002.1 GCA_017935785.1 Bacteroidaceae bacterium | reverse complement strand
ATATTTCAGAGACGACTCCTTTACTTACTTGCAAAGATAGCTAACAGAGTTAGCACTTAGTCATAATACCAGTTGACTCTTTCAAACGTTATCTTTTTGCCGGATTGGCAAGAAAAGACTCCCCCTTGCTTACCTTCACAGGCTATGCAAGAGGGAGATTTTGCACTAACTCTTAACCTAATAAATAAACGACAAAATCACTCTTCATATTTTATAGCTCCGGCAGGCAGTTTCTCGCCTTTCTCACCAAAGCTCTTCAATGCGTTTTCCGGTTCAATGGTTACTTTACTTTCATCCAGCATGCTCCGGTCAAGGCCGAACACGTCTATAAAGAAATCATAAACCGCATTCCGCTTGTTCGGACCGAAATCATGACGTTCTTGCGGCAAATGTACATTGCTCACCTTGTCCGTCGCACCATAAAAACCATAGATGCGTTGCAGGTAAGGATATTCCAAACGGGGGACCGTGGCTGTCCAGTCTCCTCCGTCGGAAACCACCAACAGGGGACGCGGGGCAAACAGAGCGGCCAGTTCCGCATTGCAAGTTCCTCCACCTGCCAACTGGATGGGCTTGCCACTTTCACACGGGCAGCCGCCATCAAAATGAGAAGCCAGACTGACCACAGGGGCGGCAGCCGTAAAACGGTTATCTAGGGCAGTGAGCAACACGGCCTGTGTTCCTCCGCCGGAACCACCGTTCACACCAATGCGGGTAGGGTCTATATCTTTACGATGTGCCAGCATATAGTCCAGTATCAATATTCCGTTCATAGCCTGAATGGTGTGCGCATCGGCAGTGTGGTGCGCCTTTCCTCCTACCTGCAAGGCGGATTCCCCCCAACCATACAGGTCATAATCCACGCAGACAGCTCCCATACGTGCCAGTGTCGCCATGCGCTGCTGCTGGTCTTTGCGGTAACGTCCTTGTCCGAAGTGTCCGTTGGGACAGATAATCAGCGCATGTTTGCCCTTGCTGCGGGGGGCATAAACTGAACCGCAGACATAAAGCCCCGGCAAGGTCTCCAATGCAAAGTTCTGCACGGTATAGCCATCAAATTTGCGTATTCTGGAAAGAACAGGCTTTGCATCCTTCACTGTTTTCCCCAGCATATCATCCAGTCCCAGACGCTGGCGCACCTCTTTGCGGAGAATCTCCCCACGCTGTTCCCATTGACTTTTATCACTATATAAACCGCCAAGGTATGCCAGCATTTTTTCTCCGTCGGCATCCGTGCGGCGGGCGTATTCGTAGGGTTTCAGCTTGTACACCTTGTCACTTTGCTTTACGAATTTATAATCGAAGGGGGAAAGCACATTGGTCAGCGTTTCCTCCAATGAATAGGGCCGGATACGGAAATCGGCATACGGAAGCACACGCCCCACCGTATCCACGTCATATTTCAAGCGGACCTGGAAACGGGCGGCAACGTCATTCAACACATCGGATAACGGACGTGCGAACCGGGTTTCATAAGTTTGTGCAGATGCAGCAGAAAAAGAGAGTGCCGCCATGCACCATAATAGTTGTTTCTTCATCGGGAAGTCTATTTTATTTCTTTACCATCCACATATACGTCATCCAGCACCAAGTCCTTGCAGTCTTCAAAAACACAGCGTTGCTTGGCATTCTGAATATACACATCACGCATCACAATACCGGTAATAGGCGCTTCGGGCAGGCCTACCACCATAATGGGGGTATTTACATCACGGACCGTCACACCCGACACATAGATATTGCGAAATTCCGGAGTACGGTCACTCTTCGGTTCGGCAGGCATCTTGCTGTATTTCAGATTGAGGACGATGGCCTCTTTCTTGATGTTACGCATCACAATATTGCTTACCCGGATATCTTCTACAATGCCTCCGCGGCCACGGGTGGATTTCAAACGAATCCCCCGGTCGGTTCCGTCAAAGACACAATTGCTGATGGTTACTTTCTTCACTCCTCCGCTCATCTCGCTGCCGATAACCACACCACCGTGTCCGCTCAACATGGTGCAATTGGTAATTGTGATATTCTCGCAAGGAACGCCCAGTTTACGTGCTTGCAGGTCACGTCCTGATTTGATGGTGATGCAGTCGTCGCCTACCGAAATGTGGCAGTCGCTGATGTGTACGTTCTTACAAGACTCAGGGTTGATGCCGTCCGTATTGGGGGAAGGCACATTGTGGATGGTAATGCCCTTAATGGTCACATTATCGCAAAACTCAGGGTTTACGGTCCAGAAGGGAGAGTTGATAATCTTCACGCCCTCTACCCGTACATTCTTGCAACGGATGGGATGTATGAAAGGGGGACGGAAGAAACGACGGTCCAATGTGCCGTGCCAGTCTTCGTTGGTTTCGGCGTAAAGGGCTTTCAGGTCGTTTTCCTTCTCGAACATGGGCTGGTACTTGTTGATGTTTCTCTTGCCGTTGTCCCGGAGATCTACAAGGACGCGGAAAAATTCCGTCCACCATGCTTTGCCCTGTCCGTCCAGTGTCCCTTCACCCTTGATGGTGATGTTCTCTGCATCCACGGCATAAATCAGCGGTTGGAAACTTTTCATCATGATTCCCTCATGACGCACTTCCACATAAGGGAGGAAATCGTCAAAGTTCTCCGAGAATTTCAAGGTGGCTCCTGCTTCCAGTTCCAGAGTGATGTTACTTTTCATGTGGATGGAACCGGTGAGATAAGTTCCTGCGGGGAAAAAGAGGGTTCCTCCACCATGGGCGTTCAGGCGGTCGATGGTGGAATTAATCAATGCTGTGTTCAGTTTCCTGCCTTGCACATCGGCACCTGCCTGCTGCATATCCACACGCTCCGCATGCAGAAAAGACAGACAACAAACACATAGT
>JAGBGU010000012.1 GCA_017935785.1 Bacteroidaceae bacterium | reverse complement strand
TCAAATTATTGGTGTCCGTTGATAGCAGAAAAACGTCTGGAAGACGGGAAGCCCGAAGGGCGAATAGCCGCGGGTTCTTGAACCCGTGGAAAAGAGAGCGACAGAATAATGCCGTCTGCAAAGACGGGAACCAGTGGTGGGAGTTGCCGATTCGCGTCTTCCAGACGGTTTCTTGTCAATCGTTCAACGTTAATCATCCGTCATCCTGACCATGCCTTATGAACACCAACACTATGTCATCCTGAACTTGTTTCAGGATCTGTCCGCGAAGAAGGACAAGAAAGGCTCGCGGTGAGATGCTGAAACAAGTTCAGCATGACTTAAAAATACAATTTTTTTTAGACCGTTTCTACGGTCATTGTCATGGAAATGTCTTCCTTGGGGCGGTCTGCGCTGAGCGTTGCACATTGCTGTATTTCGGCCACTACTTCCATGCCGCTTTCCACCTCGCCGAATACCGTGTACTGGTTGTCCAAAAAAGGAGTTCCGCCCACGGTTGTGTAGGCTTCCTGTTGCTCGGGGGTGAACTTGGGCGCGGGCAGTTCCTTCATCTGCCTTTTGGTTTCGGCAATGAGCTTGTCCTGGAGTTCCTGCAACCCGGCCTGGTTTCTGGCTTTGCGCAATTCCATGATCTGGCTGCGGTTCTGCTGCACCAGTTTGTTGAAGACGCTCTGCTCCTGCTGCATGGACATCTGCTTTTCCATTTGCTTGAGTTCCTGTGGGGTATATACCTTTCCGTATACCAGATAGAACTGGCTGCCGCTACTTTCCTTTTCGGGGTTTATCTCATCGCTTTGACGTGCGGCGCACAAGGCTCCACGCTTGTGGAAGCGTTGCGGAAAGACAATTTCTGCCGGCACATTGTATCCCGGTCCGCCGGTTCCCAACATTTTGCCCGCAGGCGCTCCTATGCTGTCCGGGTCGCCACCCTGAATCATGAAACCCTTGATTACACGATGAAAAAGCGTACCGTTATAAAAACCGTCCTTGACAAGTTTCAAAAAATTATCTCGATGCTGGGGAGTTTCGTCATAAAGGCGCACTCTTATGTCACCTTTTGTGGTGCTGATTCTTACTATTTCAGACATGGTTAAAAATGTTTATCAATCAAGTTTTGCACACTTTGCCATACATTTTCCTGTGGCAAAGGAGCCTTTACGTCAATAAGGATATGGCTGACGGGATGTTCAAACGTAAGCTGATAGGCATGAAGGCTGATGCTTCCGTCCGGATTGCTGCGGGGAGCGCCATATTTGAGGTCGCCGCGTATGGGGCATCCCATTTTGGCCAGTTGGCAGCGTATCTGATGATGGCGCCCTGTATGAAGATGCACCTGAATCAGATAGAAACGTTCCGTCTTACCCAATAACTTATAGTCCAGGACAGCCTTCTTGCTTCCGGGCACCTCACGGTCATAGGCTCTGGCCTTGTTGCGCTCCGTATCGCGGGTAAGCCAATGCGTCAGCGTGCCTTCCGAATGTGGCGGTGGTGTGGCAGAAAGCGCCAGATAGGTCTTCCCCACCCTGTGGCCCTGGGCAAAAAGCTGGTTCATTCGGCTAAGCCCCTTACTGGTGCGTGCAAAACAAACCACACCGCTTACGGGGCGGTCCAGTCTGTGAACCACACCTAAAAACACCTCGCCGGGCTTATGGTATTTCTCTTTCAGATATAGTTTTATCGTCTCAGAGAGAGGAGTGTCGCCGGTCTTGTCGCCCTGGACTATTTCACCCGCCCTCTTTGAGACGATAATCAGATGGTTGTCTTCGTAAAGAACTTCCATTACATATTCATGCCGCCATCAACCTGAATAACCTGACCTGTCACATAGCTTGAAAGGTCACTTGCCAGGAAAGTGGCCACATTGGCGATGTCTTCCACCTGACCGCCACGGCGCAGAGGAATCTTCTTCTTCCATTCCTCGCGAATTTCATCGGGCAGAGCTGCAGTCATTGCAGTTTCAATGAATCCGGGAGCAATGGCATTGGCGCGTATGCCCTTGGGACCCATTTCCTGTGCCACACTCTTGGCAAGGGCAATCATACCGGCCTTGCTGGCTGCATAGTTGGCCTGTCCGGCATTGCCGTGCACACCCACTACAGAGGCCATGTTGATGATGCTTCCGCCGCGCTGGCGCATCATTACGGGAACGCAGGCGTGGATAAAGTTAAAGGCGCTCTTCAGGTTTACGTTGATTACGTCGTCCCACTGCTTTTCTGTCATACGGAGCATGAGGCCGTCCTTTGTGATTCCGGCATTGTTTACCAGAATGTCAATGGTGCCGAAGTCTTCCTTAATCTGCTTCACAGTGGCTTCGGTCTGTTCAAAGTCGGCGGCATTGCCTGCATAGGCACGACATACAACGCCAACCGCTTCAATTTCCTTTCGGGTAGCTTCCAGTCCGGCAGCCATTTCGTCGTTCAAAACCAAATCCGTGAATGCTATATTGGCTCCTTCCTGTGCAAACTTTATGGCAAGAGCCTTTCCGATACCGCGTGCCGCACCTGTTATCAGTGCAGTCTTTCCTTCAAGTAATTTCATTTCCTAATATATAATTAAATGTTATTATTTCTTATTGGTCGGGGATTATCCCTGTTTGCACAATGCCTTGTGCAACAATTTGTGTACAATGCTTTTGCGCAGACCGCTTGGCAGTCCTTCAGACAATCTGCCATAAATGTACGGAACTTCCAGGCCACGGACACTATAATGAATAATATCGGCAAGCAGCGGAATGCTCTCCACTTCATAAATACCGCTGTTTACGCCCTGTTCCAGCAAACGGGTAAGGATGGCTATCTCGTTATGATCGAAATTTTTCCTGACCTTGGATACCAACAAGATGTTGCGGAAAAACTCGGCTCTAAGGTTACCGTTGCGCTGGACTGCCTCTTTGATAAGATTCAGATGCGTGTAAATCAGTTCAACCAACTTGTCTTCCAGGTTCATATCCTTCTGGGCAACCAAATCCATCTTGCATGAGATGCGGTCAAGTTCGCTTTCGATAACGGCATCATATATATCCTCTTTATTCTTAAAATAGGTATATAATGTTCGTCTGCCCTTACCTGAGGCCTGGGCAATGTCATTCATTGTGGTGTTTTCAAAGCCCTGTTTTGCAAACAACTGTCGGGCTATATCCACGAGTTTTACTTTTGTTTTCGCTACTGGCATATCGATTGCAAAGTTAATGAAAAACTTCAATATGAACAAATAACTCACGTCCAAATCTGCACAAAACATATACGTTTGTGCCAAAAAGCAATCTAAAAGAGCTGCTCCAGAAATTTTCAGGGTCAAAAATTTGCCCAATTGAAAAAAAGTATATAATTTTGCAGCCGAAACAAAGAAACATCGCGGGGTGGAGCAGTTGGTAGCTCGCCAGGCTCATAACCTGGAGGTCGCCCGTTCGAGTCGGACCCCCGCAACTAAAGCACATCAAACGATGTGCTTTTTTTTGTATAAATTCCCAATTCCGTTTACCCTTTATGTTGTTCTTTTTTCGTATCTTTGTGGCCGTTTTGGGAAAAATGCGGTAATTTATTCCTGATTTTTTATTCATAAATGAGAGGAAACAGTTTCAGACAAGAAGCAAGACAAGCCAGGCAGAGAGGTGCAAAAGTGTCTCTGCTGCTGCTTTCGTTGTTTGTCAGTTTCCAGGTCTGCATCACCGTCTTCGGACACGCACACCAGATAAACGGTGCATTGCTGGTCCACTCCCACCCCTTCACCAAAGCACAGCACAACCATAGCGAAGGACAGATTCTGACCCTGGCACAGCTTTCAAGTTTTGTGGGGCTGGAACAGGTTGTCAACGTGCTGATATCACAACTCTTTGGTTGTGTTGCCGAAATCCGACAGGTTTTCCATTCGGATTTCCACCCCTCATGTACCCTTGTCCTCAGAAGCCTCAGAGCGCCTCCCGTTTGTCTCATACGATAAATAATAATGTATAGCCGCAGTGGGGGCAGAGCGCACGTTGCGGTAGCATTCGGACAAACGGAACTTGTATATGCAGTTCACGCCCTGCCTGCATATATACTAATTTTTGAGGATTAAACAAACAAATGATCAAAAGAATACTGATGTCTGTACTCATCATCATGGGTACAGCTATGGCCGTGTGTGCGGCCGAAGACAAACCCGTACGCGACGGAAACACCATTGCGGGCCACGTCATTGAACTGGAAACCGAGGAAGGACTGCCCTTTGCCACAGTAAAGATTATAGAGACCGGAGCCGGAATGACCACCGACGAGAACGGCGACTTCCTGTTCAAGCACATTCCCGAGGGTGAATATACCCTGCGTGCGGAGAAGATGGGCTTTGTACCATTGGAGAAAAAGGTTACGGTAAGTAAGGAATTTGCCGTGGACGTACACTTCGCCCTGGAAGAGATTTCCCTGGACATCAACGAGGTGGTGGTCTCCGCCAACCGCAACGAGGTGAGCCGAAAGGACGCCCCGGTTGTGGTGAACGTACTCGGAGAGAAACTCTTCGAGACCGTCAACACCACCGACCTGGCCAAGGCGCTGAACTACCAGTCAGGACTGCGCGTGGAGAACAACTGCCAGAACTGCGGCTTCCCGCAGGTGCGGATCAACGGTCTGGAAGGCCCCTACTCACAAATCCTCATCAACAGCCGCCCCATCATCAGCGCACTATCCGGCGTGTACGGACTGGAGCAGATACCCGTAAACATGATTGAACGCGTAGAGGTGGTGCGCGGCGGAGGCTCGGCCCTGTTCGGCGCAAACGCTGTGGGCGGAACCATCAACATCATTACCAAGGATCCCATCAACAACTCATACCAGGTAGCCTCCACCATGTCAAACGCCAACGGAAAATCCTGGGAGCAGTACATGGGCGCCAACGCCTCGCTCGTGGGCAAGGACAACGCATACGGAGTGGCTCTGTACCAGACCTACCGCAACCGCAACCCCTACGACGACAATGCCGACGGCTTCTCCGAGCTGGGAAAGCTGAACATGAACACATTCGGCCTTCGCGGATATTACCGCCCCACTCAGAGCGGACGCCTGAACGTGGAATACCACACCACAAACGAGTTCCGCAGAGGCGGCAACAAGTTCAGCATGGAACCCTTCGAAACCGACATTACCGAGCAGACCAAACACATAATCAACAGCGGAGGCGTCAGCTACGACCAGTTCATGGGCGACTACAAGCACAAGCTCTCCGTCTTCGCCTCGGCACAGCACGTAGACCGCAACAGCTACTACGGCGCACAGCAAGACCCCAACGCATACGGCAAGACCAAGGACCTTACCTGGGTAGCAGGCGCCACATACACGGGCGACTTTGACAAGGTAATCTTCTCGCCCGCACAGTTCACTGCCGGAGCCGAATACCAACAGGACAACCTGCACGACGTGATGAGCGGATACGACCGCGACCTGAAGCAAGACGTGAAGATAGGAAGCGTATTTGCCCAGAACGAGTGGAAGATGAAGCGCTTCAGCCTGCTCGCCGGCGTACGCATGGACAAGCACAACCTCATTGACAACCCCATCTTCAGTCCGCGCGTAAACCTCCTCTACAAACCCATGGACAAGCTGCAGGCACGCGCCACATGGAGCACCGGATTCCGAGCCCCGCAGGCCTACGACGAAGACCTCCACATTACCGCTGTGGGCGGCGAGGGCGTACTCATCAGCCTGGCCGACGGACTCAAGCCCGAACGCTCCAACAGCTTCAGCGGATCGGTTGACTGGACCGACCAGGTAGGCCACTTCCAGTACAACGTGCTCGTGGAAGGCTTCTACACATCGCTCAACGACGTGTTCTATCTGCAGAACATCGGCTCAGACCAGCACGGAAACGCCCTGCAGGAACGCCGGAACGGAAGCGGAGCCGAAGTGTACGGAGTGAACATCGACGGAAAGATAGCCCACGGAAACGACGTTTCGCTACAAGCCGGATTCACCGTACAGCGCAGCCGCTACAAGGAACTGACCACATGGAGCGAAGACCCCACAGTGGCCGGCACGCGCAACATGCCGCGCACACCCGACTGCTACGGCTACTTCACCCTGACCGCAGCCCCCGTGCGCAACCTCGACATCTCCCTCTCTGGCGTGTACACCGGAAAGATGCACGTGCCCCACTTTGCGCCCACAGACGAGATTCCCGCCGACTACCCCTACAGCTACATAGCAAAGGACGAGATGGTACGCACCCCCGACTTCTTCGACTTCAACACCAAAGTAGCCTACACCTTTGTGCTGCGCGAACACATGAAACTGCAGCTCAATGCCGGCGTACAAAACATATTCAACGCCTTCCAGAACGACCTGGACAAAGGTACCTACCGCGACTCCGGCTACTTCTACGGCCCCACACAGCCCCGCACCTTCTTCATGGGAATAAAGATATTCAATTAACCGTTGGCTAATAACTTACAGCTGACAACATCTGGAAAAAGAGATTATGAACCTATTGGCGGAATTAATATAGTGCGTACTTGATTCTGCCAATAGGTTTCCGTTGATATAGTTTACATATTGTAAAGCGGCCAACGCACTAATCACATATCTTTCATCGTTTACTTGCCTAATTTACGCGTCAAGGTTACGGTTGCCTTTAGGAACATAACTGACTTTAGCCAGTTTGTCCGCTTGATACGCCTTCATATCAGATTTCTGTTCGTCAGGGCACGAGTTCGCTATTGCTATTTCCCTCACAAACGTCACCGTTTGAAACTTGCAAGTCGCTATAGCGTTTCATCAGCAACTACAACTAATATGGACTTTCACCACAGATGTATGACATGCCCGTCATACTAAACAACAAAAGGGACCCGGCAATGAGCCGGGTCCCTTTTGTTGATATCATATAGTAGCAAAGAATGCTATTAGCCTTCAATAGCAGCCTGCGCGGCGGCTAACGGGAACTGATTATCAGCACTTTACGGCGAATCTGGGAAACATTTGGGAAACATTATGAGCATGTACTGCACATTCTGCACCCGATTTCCTCAAAATATCCGACCATTTTTGCCACTTCGACTACTTTTC
>JAGBGU010000011.1 GCA_017935785.1 Bacteroidaceae bacterium | reverse complement strand
CTTTCAGTAGAGTTATGAGCCGTTACGCAAAATATGTCGGAACATCGCAAAAGAAACGGTAACAGATGAACATTAACCGTAACCCGTCATTTTTTAGAAACAATCATCAAAAATCGCTATAAAGCAATAGTTTACATTGCTGAACTTCCGTATTCTTCCATCTGTTTCATGTGGTAACGGATAGGTTACTCAGCTTTGGAATAACTTGGCATTACGTTGGTTTTTACTGGCATTCCTCCAAAAATCAGAATTTAACAAAACCCCTTTCTGCCAATTATTTTGCCCCAAATTTCTCAATTCAACGAATTATATGTATCTTTGTTCTATAAATAAAAAATATTGAATATGTATAGTAATGCAGAAAAGATAGAATGGACGCTGATTTTTGTTGCGGAATTTGGACGTAAATTCGGACTGACAACAAAACAAGCTTTCAACTACTTGACTCGGTATAAAGGGATTGATTTTATCGACCGACACTATGATTATGTACATACACAATCATTCCAATCAATGATTAACGATATCTGCGAATATTGCCATAGGAAAGGAGGGGCACTACTATGACCTTATACCATGGAACTAACACGTTTTTCGACACCATTGACCTGAATAAATCAAAACCTAACAAAGATTTTGGTAAAGGATTTTATCTTTCTGCCGAATATGACCAAACAATGGCGATGGCCAAAATTAAAGTGGAACAATTAGGATCCGGTACTCCTACCGTATTGGCTTACGATGTCGATGAAACACTAATGGATACACTGAAAGTTTTACGATTCAGCGAATATTCAGAAGAGTGGGCTAAGTTTATACTACTCAATCGTAAAAACAGTACAGATCTACCGATACACAATTATGACATTGTTTTCGGGCCAATTGCAGATGACCGCGTTGGAGTGCAGTTGTGGAAATATGAAACACGAAGTATAGACCTACCCACCTTGGTTTAAAACTTGAAACATATGAAAGGTATAACTTTCCAGTATTTCTTTGGAACTGAACAAGCATTAAAACTTCTGACACGGCTATGAGCATACAAGAACAAATGAAATTGGATATGACAAAAAACCTTGCTGTATTGTTAATGGAAGACTATCCTGATTTAACAATGGAGCAAGCGCTTTCTTCCGTACTGAATTCAGACACATACCAACGTCTACAGAACAATGCCGCACATCTGTTTTATCAAAGTCCCAGATACGTTTACGCGTATTTTAAGCATGAAATGGAAACGGGGAAAATGGAATAACCCCCATAAAAACGCAACGCATTGCGATGGCCGATGCAAAGCATTGAATTGCGCAACGCAATGCATTGCATGAGCCATCGCAACGGTATACATTGGAAAGTACAATATACTTCCCTATTGAATCTATTCCTTTACAATGGTTCTGCCGGGAATGGTCAGCTGTCCTCTGGCGCGGCCAAAAAGGTTGTTGCTGGTAACGGGACGGATATATCCGTTTCCGGCTGTTCCTTCTCCACCGGTGCTTCCGTCATAGCGGTTGTCCCCCTGTCCCATATAGTTATACTCCGCTGTAAAGATAATGTAAAGATTATCCGCATTCTTGGGTACAAGGAACTTGAATTGGGGATCGCTGGGATCCACACCATAGTTCAGTTTACGCTTAACATGCACCAACGTATCCTTCTGTCTGCTGGTTCCTTCTTCCGTGTTTGTCCAGTCGTAAAGACACACCCAATCGTAAGTGGTGGTATAGATAAGTTTGCCCGGCCGGCTCTGTTTGGCCACGATGGTGAGCGAGTCACCCGCCACTACCGGTTTCTCATATTCAAAGCCCGAGAATGTAGGCATACTGGAGTTGGTATCAGCCTCATCACATGAAGCCAATGCAAACACACTTCCCACCAAAATGGGGAGGAAAAGATTTTTCAGTTTCATATCGCATTCATTTTTTTCAGTTCTGTATACAATCGTTGCACAGGAAGCCCCATTACATTGAAATAGGAACCTTCCAGACGGGTAACACCCACAAAGCCTATCCACTCCTGCACGCCATAGGCTCCGGCCTTGTCAAAGGGTGCGTAGTTACGTACATAATAGGTTATTTCCTCATCGGACAAACGGGCAAAGGTAACCTGGGTGGTACATGAAAAGGTATGCACCTGTTGCCGTGTCTTCAGTGTAACACCGGTAACAACCTGATGCGTGCATCCGCTAAGCTGTCTTAACATACGGCAGGCATCAGCCTCATCAACCGGTTTACCCAACACCTCACCCTTGCAATACACGATGGTGTCTGCCGTAATGAGCAGTTCGCCTTCTTCCACAGGATAGGCATCAGCCTTGTTCCTCGATATGTATTGCGGTATTTCCTCGGCTGTGAGGTCAGGGGGGAACGACTCGTCTATATCCGGCAAAACTTTTACCTCGTAGTCTATGCCCAACCCTGACAGGAGTTCGCGTCTGCGAGGCGAATTGGATGCCAATAGTATTTTCATTTTCATCCTATAATCTTATAAATTCTTTCCTTAAACAATTACCATCCGAAAGCCTTTTCGTTGCTGAGCCACTTGCCTTGTGCGCGCAAAACCTGTTCCACCACATCGCGGCCGCATCCGTATCCGCCCTTGATATGACTGACATACTTGCTCATAGACACAATCTCGGGAGCGGCATCGGAAGGACAGCAAGGGCATCCGCACTGGTTCATCACTTCATAGTCGGGGATGTCATCTCCCATATACAACACCTCTTCATCGGTCAGACCGTATTTTTCCATGAAAGCCTTGTAGACCGGCAATTTCACGGAACATCCCAGATGCACGTCCTTGATGCCCAGGCCTTCGTAGCGCACTCTAATGGAATCTACCTTTGCCCCGGTAATGATGGCAATGTGCAATCCCATCTTTACAGCCAACTGCAAGGCATATCCGTCCTTGATGTTCACAGTACGCAAAGGCACTCCGGCGGCATCCATAGTAATGGTTTCCGCACTGAGCACACCATCCACGTCAAAGATCAGTGCCTTTATCTTGGTTAAGTCATAATTTATCATGAATACTTTCGCTCAAAATTTGATATATACGTTTCATCCTTTCCGTTGATAGCATCTTAATATGGCGGTTAATCACGTTCTCGTCGTAACGCACTGCCGGTCCGGTCTGGGCCTCGTGCGGAGAAATGTCATGAATCTTGCGGGCCGTTTCATCAATGAGGGGCAGCATCACATCAAAGGGGATGTCATGTTCCTTCAGGATACGGCTGCAGAGATCGTACATGTGGTTGGTAAAGTTACAGGCAAAGACCGCTGCCACATGCAGATATTTCCGCTGGCTGCCATTGAGCCGGTAGACACATTGGCTAAGATCTGACGCCAACGCAAAGAGCATCTCCTCGTCCGTAGCGCTCTCTACGAACACCGGTATCTGCGAAAACTCCACGTTCCGATGCTTGCTGAACGTCTGCATAGGATAGAACACGCCCCGGCGAGGCATGGGCAGAATATCTAAGGACATACTGCCAGCCGTATGCACAAAGACTGCATCGGGAAAGCCACGCATCATAAAAGAGGCATAAAGTCCCTCCGCCACTTGCTGCAGGGCAGCATCGCGCACGGAAAGAACATACAATTGCGCATCGGTACGCACCTCATCGAAAGAGGTAGACCACTGGCATCCCAAGCGCAAAGCCAAGGCCGATGCACTCTCTTCCGTGCGGCTGTAGATCTGGCTAACCGTATGACCGGCACGCTGGAATGCCAGGCTGAGCTGGGTGGCAAGATTACCGGCCCCTATAAAGACTATTTCCATGTGCTAACCTTGTCCCAAAGCAGACGTTCCTCATTGAAAGGTTTGCGTTCCATGCCTTTTTGGCCCAATGCCACAATACTGAGTACGCGCAAATGGGCTGGAATATCCAGAATACGGCGCACTTCCGCCTCGGCATCAGAGCCGTCGGCCATGGTACGTTCCCTCACCTGAATCCAGCAGCTGCCCAGTCCCAGGTCTTCCGCCTGGAGCAGCATCATGGTTGTGGCAACGGAAGCGTCTTCAATCCAGACGTCACTGACTGCAGGGTCTGCCAACACCACCACTCCACAAGGCGCTCCGCTCAGGAAATCCGCTCCCTGAGCCTTGCAACGGGACAGTTGTGCAAGCGTTTCCCCATCCTGTACCACCACAAACTGCCAACAGTGTGTACCCTTGCTGCTGGGCGACATCAATGCCGCACGCAAAACCGTCCGCAACTGCTCATCAGTCAATTTTTCTGGGGTAAATTTGCGCATAGAACGACGCATCTTTATCAATTCGCTGAATTTTTCCATATATTTGTTGTATATTTGTGTCTTGAATCCGTTGCAAAGTTATGAAAAAGTTGGCATGGGATATACAAAAAAACGCTTTTTTTACGTTTATTCAGAGATGAGACATATATATTTGTTCGTTTTTATTGTGATGTTGTGGAGTCTGCCCTGTATCGGAGTCCATGCACAGGACACACAGGAAAGCACAGACACTACGCACGTCAGTCTTCGCGGAAAGATTTCCGACGAGAACGGAGAACCCGTGTCATTATGTGCGGTCAGAATAGAAGAACAGGCCGTTACGGCACTTGCCAGCCTGGAAGGAAAATACAACATACGTTTCAAGACTGCCGACAGTGTGGTGGTCCTGTACAACATGATTGGCTTTGAAACACGCAGGAAAGTGTTAAAAAAGCCCAGCGGGAGTCTGGTCATGAACATCGTAATGAAGGAAATGGGCAGTGACATGTCGCAGGTTGTCGTAGCCGATACCCGTAGACAAATGGGATCTACCCAACAACTCAACACAAAAGACCTCAAGCGCATGCCAAGCACTACAGGCAATGCCGTGGAAGAACTGGTGGCCACACAGGCGGGCGTAAGCACCCACAACGAGCTGAGCAGCCAGTACAATGTCCGCGGTGGTTCGTTCGACGAGAATTGCGTATACATAAACGGTGTAGAGGTGTACAGACCTCTGCTCATCAGCAGCGGCCAGCAGGAAGGGCTATCGGTAATCAACAGCGACATGGTGGAAAAGGTGGAATTCTCCGCCGGAGGATTCGACGCCAAATACGGAGACCGCATGAGCAGTGTGCTGGACATTACCTATGCAAGGCCGCAAAAGACGGAAGCCTCCGTACAGGCATCACTCCTGGGCGCCAACGTATATGCCGGATTCGGCAACCGTAAAATTTCCCTCTCGCAAGGCCTCCGGTACAAGACCAACCAATATATGCTGGGCAGCCTGGAGACCAAAGGAGAATACAGTCCTTCATTCCTCGACTATCAGGCCTATCTCAGTTGGACGCCGTCGCGCAACTGGACCTTCGACCTGATTGGCTACATCAGTCGTAACGACTATAACTTCAAGCCAAAGGACAGGGAGACCAACTTCGGCACGCTGGAAGATGTAAAGAGTTTTAAAGTCTATTTCGACGGTAAGGAGAAAGACCTCTTCCGCACACTGTACGGCACATTCAAGATCACCCGCAAATGGGGAGAAGGAAATGCGCTGAGCCTCTCGGCCTCGGCCTTTAATACCAAAGAACGCGAGACATATGACATACAGGGACAATACTGGCTGAACGAAACCACCACCGACAAACAGCTTGGTGTGGGCACATACATGGAACATGCCAGAAACCTGCTCAGCAGCCAGACACAGACCTTCAAGTTGAGTTACGAATACAGACACGCCAGCCACCACCTGCAGACTGGACTTACATGGCGGCACGAGAGTATAAGCGAGAACAGCCGCGAATGGGAATACCGCGACTCAAGCGGGTACAGCGTGCCGCACACCGGACAAGACCTGAAAGTAATCTATAATCTGAAGAGCGTGAACAGCGTAAACAGCAACCGAATGGAGTTGTATGCTCAGGACACCTGGAGAAAGGACAGCAAGGCCGGCATTCTCAGTTTCAACTATGGCGCACGCCTCAGTTATTGGGACTGGAACGGAGAATGGCTGTTCAGTCCGCGTGTAAATCTGGGTTTTGTACCCCACAACAACGAGAACTTCACCTTCCGTCTGGCTACCGGCCTGTATTACCAGACTCCCTTCTACAAAGAGTTGAGAGACACCATTACACAGCACGGCAACACCACAGTGGAACTGAACAAGAACATCAAGGCACAACGCTCCTATCAGGTTGTGGCCGGGATGGAATACAAGTTTAAGATGGCACAACGGCCCTTCAAGTTCACATCCGAAGTCTATTACAAGGCACAAAGCCGTCTGAACCCCTACAACGTGGACAACGTGAAGATTGTCTATTACGGCAACAACTGTGCCTCGGGCTATGTGGTGGGAGCCGACTTCAAGCTGTACGGCGAATTTGTTCCGGGCACAGACTCATGGATCAGCCTCGGTCTGATGAAGGCACAAATGTCGCTCAACGGAAAGAGCATACCCCAGCCCACCGACCAGCGCTACAACATCAACTTCTTCTTCAGCGACTATTTCCCAGGCACCACACGATGGAAGATGAATCTGAAAGCATCCTTTGCAGACGGACTTCCGTTTGGTCCGCCACACACCGGGTTGGAAAAGAACGTATTCCGCGCACCGGCATACAAGAGAGTGGACATCGGCATGAACTACCGCCTGCTCGATAACGAGGACAGACACATGAAGCGCAACATCGTACGTAACATCTGGCTGGGCCTTGACTGCTTCAACATCTTTGGGCTGAACAATGTAAGCAGCTACTATTGGGTAACAGACATTACCAACCAGCAATATGCCGTGCCCAATTATCTGACTGGCCGCATGATTAACGGAAGGATACTGATAGAATTCTGATTTTTTATTTTGCCAGTTCACGGAAAAGGCATAACTTTGCCATAGTTTTTATCAACATACATAAATTTACAAACACATAAATCATGAAGATTTCACGTATTGAGCACATCGGTATCGCTGTGCAGAGCATTGAGGACGTACTGCCCTACTACAAGGACGTATTGGGACTGGAAGTTTACAAGGAAGAAGTTGTAGAAGACCAGAAAGTAAAGACCGCCTTCCTTCAGGTGGGTGAGGTTAAGCTTGAGCTGTTGGAGCCCACATGCCCCGAAAGCACTATCCAGAAGTTCCTGGACAACGGTGGCAAGGGTGTACACCACGTTGCCTTCAAGGTAGAAGACGGTGTAACCGAGGCTTTGGCCATGTGCGACGAGAAGGGCATCCGCCTCATCGACAAGGCTCCCCGCAACGGTGCAGACGGTCTGAAAATTGCCTTCCTGCACCCCAAGAGCACCTGCGGTATCCTTACCGAACTTTGCGAAGAATAATAACAACACACCTTTCAGAGAGACTGTCTAAAGCATGAACTGCAAGACAGTCTCTTTTTGTTTCAAACTCATCTCCCCCCACACTCACTATGCAATCAACGACTTTCAGAAAATTGGCTCTGCTCTGCATCGGAGGCATGGCCACTGCATTCACATCCTGCACCCCACAGACGCAACCCCAAGCAGAGAATGGCTGCGAGGCAGAACAAACCTGCGAATCCAACAAGGTAATAGAGACCATCATGTCTCGTCGAAGCATCCGCAAGTACAAACCCGCCCCAGTCAACCGCGACACCATGCAGATTATCCTGGAATGCGGCATCAACGCTCCCAATGGCATGAACAAGCAGTCATGGGAAGTACGCATCGTGGACAATCCCGAATTCATTGACGGAATAACAGAAGTCTATAAAAAGGCCAACCCCAAGGCTGCAGAAGACCCCTCTTTCAAAAACATGTTCCGCAATGCCCCCACCGTAGCCTTCATTGCCCACGACCCCGGTTACGACTGCTCGCAGATTGACTGCGGACTGCTTGGAGAAAACATGATTCTCTCTGCCTGGAGCATGGGAATCGGTTCGTGCTGTCTGGGCGGTCCCGTCCGTTTCATCAACACCAATCCCGATGCAGCTCCCTATCTCCAGAAACTCGGTTTCAGCGAAGGCTACCGTCTGCTTTACTGCATTGCCTTCGGATACCCCGACGAAACGCCGGCAGCCAAAAAGCGTACCTGGGACAAGGTGAAGTATGTAGAATAATGACAAGTTGAAGGCGCGGGAAAACATTTATGTCACTTACTGTTCAGAGATTTTCATCAAAATCTTCAATCACATAATTCCTTAAGAAATGTTACCGAGAAATGCTTTTCTAATCATCGTCTGCACGCTCCTCATCGGTCTATCCTCATGCCAGGGAAAGCAAACAGCACCAGAAACCTATACAGCGTCTGTCAAAGGCAAGACAGCAGAGGTTTTTATGGCGGAATATAAGCCAGCTTTCCGAAATCCGATGAAAGGCTGGAGGGAGTTTTATGATCCAGGAGCAAAGAAACGTGACATATACCCCTATCCGTATGGTTCGATGATTAAGGAATATATGCAATGGAACATGATGGAAGACCTTCCCACTGATGGAGTTGATAAGGTTATAAATTATAGCAACCATCGTTGGAAAGGAGTTGAAGATATCAACATGAAAATTATCCCCCGCGCATATATCGTGTGGATAGAACCCTGGCACGGCGGAAAGGATAAAGACCCAGATAATCCTGATGATCTGAATGGGCAGCATTGGCCAACAGGTATTCCACCTCAGACTTCTCCCTACAAGAATGTTCCTGGAGAATGGGCATGTTACATTGAACCGGCCGACTCCATCACTCCCATTGTGGGCGGTTATTTTGACCCGGCATTCCCAGAGAGAGTGGAAGCTTTTGTGGAGAAACTGGGTAAGGCATGGGACAACGACCCTCGGGTAGCCTACGTTGAAATGGGCATTATTGGTGAGTGGGGCGAACATCACGACCCCGACTTGTCTACCTATTGGCCGCCTCATGACGAGCCGAAGCATGTAGACGGCAGAACTTGGATTAAGGGGATGGAAAAGACGCTCGGCGACGCATTTACGAAAGCCTTCAAGAACAAAAAGGTTATGGTGCGTTACGCCTATGAGTTCAAGGATTACGAGTTTGGTTCTTATTGGGACTCCTGGGCCATAGACGAAGAAATTGACCGGGGATATAATGCAATACTCGCCCTTGGAGACCGTTGGAAAACACAGGTTATCGGCGGTGAGATAACATGGGGATGGGGAAGCCTCAGATTAAAGAATCTGGAAGGGTTGGAGGGCTGCCTGGCGGATGGACCCACTCGCGAGCTTATAATAGAACAGGTTAGAAATCTGCACTGCAACCACCTGGGAGGAGTTACTTGGGCCGATTTTACAAACGAGGATTTTCTCCGGCATGCCGACGAAGTGCAGAAGGCTTTGGGATACAGGTATGTGCTTGACAGGGCGACATATCCGGTTCAGCTTAATAACGGGCAGGAGTGGCAGATAGAGTTTTCTCTTCTGAATACAGGTTCGTCACCGTTCTACTATTCCTGGCCTCTTGAGGTATCTCTTCTCGACATCCAATCGCACAGAAAAGTGTGGAGCAGTACTATAGATGCAGATATAACCCAGTGGATGCCTGGTGAAAACTGGTGCAAAGAGCAGAAAAAATACTTGCAAGCTCCACAGAAATATGTAATTTCCGACAAGTTTAAGTTTGACAAGGTTCCCGAGGGTGAATATATCCTGGCTCTTGCAGTGCTTGACCCTGCGGGCAATCTTCCCTCTCTCAGATTTGCCAATACCAACTACCTTGAAGGTGGACGCACTGCACTGGGATATGTAGGCGTAGGTGTTCCTGTTGCCAACCCGGAAATCCCGAAAGAAGAGTTTGATGACATTTGCGCAGATACCACCCTGAGGTATATATTAAGCAAAGAAGGAAAAAAGCCAAAAGTCATTTTCGACACCGACCTTGGCAATGACATAGATGATGTCCTCGCACTACAGATGGTAATTAATTATGATAAGGCCGGTCTCATCGACCTTAGTGCAGTCACCATCAGCAAGTGTAATCCTCATTCTATCAGTTTAGTGGACGGTTTTCTCAGATATAACGGTTATCATGACATGCCGTTAGGCTATGCTTACGATGGAGTAAACCCCGAGGACCATATGTATCTTCTTCCTACGCTTGCCGCAGAATATAAAGGAAAGAAACTGCTTCATCCGGTACAGAGCATAGATTCTGGAATTGAAGAAGGCCATATACAAATCAGAAAGCAGCTAGCACAGGCCGCCGACAGTTCGGCAGTGCTTGTGGCTGTCGGCCCATTGACCAATATAGCAAGGCTTCTCCTTTCCGAACCCGACAAGATTTCTCCTCTTAATGGTATAGAACTTGTCCGTCAGAAGGTACGATCCGTTTCTATTATGTCTGGTAATATGGCAGAAGAAACCGCAGAGTGGAATGTACTTCAGGACCTGGAAGCAACTAAGGTGGTCTATGAGAAATGCCCGGTTTCATTGATTGTAAGCGGATTTGAAGTCGGGAGCAAGATACTCTATCCCCACCAGAGTATTCATAACGATTTCGGCAACCCGGCAGCAAACCCTCTGTGTGTGGCCTATCAACACTATGCAGAAATGCCATACGACCGTCAATGCTGGGACCTCACCTCGGTATACGATGCGTTTGATGCAGACAGAAGCATTTACAAGCATTCGGAGCATGGAACTATTCACATAGACGAGAAAGGGATAAGTCGTTTTAAGCCTCATCCCAATGGTCTGCATCAGTATCTTATCGTGGACGATGCCGATGTAGAACGTGCAGTGAAAGAGCTTGTAAATGTGGTCACCATGAAATGAGGGCCAAAGCCGGAAATCACATATTTTCCTGCAAGAAGGGGATAATGTATGACAGGTTCCGGGCTTGTTGCTCGGGGTTGAAACCGTGACCTGCTCCGGGGATACACTTCAGGGTAGCCTTTTTATAAAGCTTCACCATCTTTTCTGAATCGGCATAGGGTACCACGTTGTCTGCATCGCCGTGAACAATGAGTACGGGCTTGCGGTATTTGCGTGCAAGAGCAAAGGCATCCATATCATGAATTTCTCTAAAAAACTGGCGGCTGAGAGGTACGTTCCACAGGCGGGTGGTGTCGGGCACCTGTTCCATCGCTGGATAGCGTGCACGCCAATGGTAAGGGATGCAGAAGGCAGGGAAGATCAGCACCAGTCGGTTTATCTTCTTCTGTATGGAAGCTGCGGTGAGCGCAGAGACCAGTCCGCCCTGGCTCTCGCCCAGCAGGACAATGCGCTTAGGGTCTATGTCTGGCTGACTGCGGAAGTGTTCTACCACGGTTTCCAACTGCCGTTGCTGGTCAAGCACGGACATATTCATGGTGTTCTTGTCTGAACGGCTCATGGGAGAGCCTCCGGCAAAATCGAAAGCGTAAGCCTGATAGCCCAACTTGTTGAGCGCCTCGAAATAGGAGTAGGCAAAATGGTGGGTTCCACCGAATCCATGCGCCAGAATCACTATTCCCTGACGTTTATCGGCTGCAGCATTGGGTTTGCTGAGTATGCCATACAGTTCCTTGCTACCATACTTTACACTGTATTCTTTGCCTTGGGCATATACAGGAACCACAATAAGCAGCCACAACAGGGTAGCCATCAACACGAAGAACATTTTTTTCAACTTCATAACCTTAATTATTTATTCTGTTTTGGGATTAAACAAAGGGAGGATTACTATGCTGAATAATCTTTTCCGGAAAAGTCTGTTCCCATAGGAGCCTGGAACACTCGCAATCCGAATACAGGCATTATGGCCAGTACATGCTCGAAGATCTCCGACTGCAGATGTTCATAGGGGACCCAATCCGTTCCGTCCGAGAAGAAGTACAGCTCCAGCGGCAATCCCTGTGCTGTGGGCTGCAACTGGCGCACCATTACGGTAAGGTTGCGGTTTACGCGGGGATGATGGCGCAGATAGTCCTCCATATAGTTGCGGAAAACGTGCAGGTTTACCACAAAGTGGTCCTCGCGGTCCAGACCGTCCAGCCAGCCCTTCTCGCGAAAGTCCTTTATCTGACTCTTTGTACAGAAAGTGACGGAGCGCATGTCCAGGAACACCGAACGTTTCACACGCCTGCCTCCACACTCCTTCATCCCACGCCAGTTCTGGAAAGAGTCGCTCACCAATGCATAGGGCGGAATGGTGGTGATAGTCTTGTCCCAGTTGCGCACCTTCACGGTGCTGAGGGTAACCTCTATCACATCGCCGTCTGCCCCATACTTGGGCATGGAAATCCAGTCGCCCGGACGCAGCATATCATTGGCAGACAATTGCACACCGGCCACCAGCCCCATAATCATGTCCTTGAAGACCAGCATCAGCACGGCTGCCGAAGCACCCAGTGCGGTAAGGATATAGCCGGGATTCTTGTCTATCAGAATGCTCACTATCACAATCAGAGCCACACACACCACCAGAATCTTCAACATCTGGTACACGCCTCTCAGATGGTGGTTCTTGAAGCGGTCCTGGCTACTGGACAGTTCATAGACCGAGGAAAGGAACGAGCAAACCAACTTGGCCACCACCACTACCAGATAAATAATGTCCACTCTGAGCAGGAGTTCCAGCAAAGGATGCCCTTCTGCAAAAATCATGGGCAGCAGAAAAGCAATCAGGATAGGAGGCAACAGCCGGCTCAGGTCGTTCAGAATCGTATCGCTCAGGATGATATCATCCCACGAGGTACTTGTCTTTGTGGTCAATTTCCTCACCAAAGGAATAAGAATGTGCCGGCAGATAAACATACCCAAATAAACCGCCAATCCCATGAGTGTAAAGGCAAGCACCCAATACAGCCAAGGGAAAGAGTTGAACGTCACTCCCCAACCGCCAAGCCACTTAACTACAATTTCGTTCATAAGAATTTCTTTTACCAAATTTGCTCATGCCACTCATTAACTAAGATGGGAAATCTGGCATTCTTGTTTTGTCAATAACTGATTTTTAGATGTATTTTATGTAAAGATAGACTTTTTTATGAAATCCAGAAAATAAACAAGACAGATAAACGAAAAAAAGTGGCTATATTTGTCTTCGTAAATATATAAAATCATGAAAAAGGCTCTTTCTATCCTCTCCTTGCTCCCATTTGCAAACACGAATGGAGTTCTTGCATCAGAACTACCCAAAAGGCCAAATGTTATCATCATTTATGCCGATGATCTTGGATATGGCGATTTGGAATGTTATGGTGCAAAGAACGTAAAGACTCCCAACGTAAACAAACTTGCCAAAAATGGAATCAGATTTACCCACGCTCATGCTGTGGCAGCCACCAGTACACCTTCGCGCTACTCGTTGCTGACGGGAGAATATGCTTGGCGCAAGCCAGACACAGATGTGGCAGCAGGCAATGCGGCCATGATAATCCGCCCCACTCAATTCACCATGGCAGATATGTTCAAAAGCCAAGGATATGCCACTGGTGCTTTTGGTAAATGGCATCTGGGATTAGGCGACATAACCGGCGAACAAGACTGGAATGCTCCCTTGCCGGCTTCGTTGGGCGACCTGGGGTTTGATTATCATTACATCATGGCAGCTACTGCAGATCGTGTGCCATGTGTGTTTATTGAAAACGGACAAGTGGCCAATTATGATGTCTCGGCCCCTATTGAAGTAAGCTACACGGGCAATTTTGAAGGAGAACCCACAGGTCGTGACAATCCGGAGCTGCTCTACAATCTGAAATCAAGCCACGGACATAATATGGCAATCGTTAACGGCATCGGACGTATAGGCTACATGAAAGGTGGCGGAAAAGCATTGTGGAAAGACGAGAACATTGCAGATTCCATTACTGCCCATGCCATCGATTTTATCAAAGCACACCAGAACGAGCCTTTCTTCATGTACTTTGCCACAAACGACGTACACGTTCCACGTTTCCCGCACAAACGATTCAGAGGCACAACCGGCATGGGACATCGTGGTGATGCAATTGTCCAGTTCGACTGGTGCGTGGGCGAACTGATGAAGACATTGAAGAAACTCAAGCTGGACAAGAATACGCTCGTCATCCTCTCAAGCGACAATGGGGCGGTAATAGACGATGGATATGCAGACCAAGCCGAGGAACTGCTTGACGGACACCAACCTTCAGGACCATGGAGAGGAGGAAAATACAGTGCTTTCGAAGGCGGGACAGCCATACCCGCCATTGTCCATTGGCCGGAACAGATAAAGGGAGGAAAAGTCTCTGATGTACTCATCTCCCAAATAGACTGGATGGCATCTCTGGGCAGCCTCATTGGCGCCAAGTTCCCCAAGGGTTCAGCCATAGACAGTCAGAATCGTCTGGGCAACCTCTTGGGCACAGATGACAGCCACAGACCATGGGTGGTGGAACAGGCTGCAAACAAGACTCTCTCCATACGCACTATCGACTGGAAATTTATTGAACCGCATAACGGGCCCAAAATAATACCCTGGGGACCCAAAATAGAGACCGGCAATCATCCCACACCACAGCTTTATCACATGAAGGACGATGCCGCAGAACAACATAACATTGCCACACAATACCCGGAAAAAATATCAGAATTCACCACTTTGTTGAGAAACATTCGGAACCAAACAGAGCAAACACCATTCTGAACCACCGATGGACAAACTTACGAAGGAACAGCGCCACCGCTGTATGTCAGCCATAAAAAGCAGGAACACAAAACCGGAGATACTGGTCCGGAAGTTCCTGTTCAGCCGTGGCTTCCGTTACAGACTGAACCATCCTCGACTACCCGGACATCCCGATCTTGTATTACGGAAATACAGGACTGTAATCTTTGTAAACGGCTGCTTTTGGCATGGGCATGAAGAATGCCGCCATTACGTATTGCCAAAAAGTAATGTGGACTTTTGGCAAAGAAAGATAGAGCGCAACAGAGCCAGGGACATTGAAGAACAGCACCGCCTGGCATCATTGGGATGGCATTGCATTACGGTATGGGAGTGCCAACTGAAGCCCAAGGTTCGCCAACAGACTCTGGACTCTTTAGTCCACACGCTTTATCACATCTTCCTCCAAGATCACGCCCGCCCCTACTCCATAGTTGAAGAACCGCTCATGAGAGTAGCGGAGGAATAAATCTGTTCCAAAGATAAACACAATGGTCCCGGATTACGGAAATAAAACCCGACTTCCTTCCTCAAAATCGACTATCATTCACTATCAATGCGTTAGCACCGGATGTTGCGTCCATGTTGCAAGAATCAAATAAGCATTGATAATCAACATGTTACAAAACCAATGCAAAGGTATATATTTCTCCCCGAATAACCAAAAGAAAACATAGAAAAAAACATAAACTTGCCACATTTTCTCTATTTGGATTGGTCGTACATGGAATAGGGAAGGCATCTATCCCATAATTATAGTGTCTTTATTGATGACCATCATGAGTTTCTCGTTTACTTAGAATTGTACACGCTTATATTAAAAGTGCCTCGTTGATTCACATCAGCGAGACACATTCTAAAATCACTTTTCTTTTCTTACGCCTTTGAATGGAGTTCCGTCTTTTTTCCCATCCATAAACTGTCCATTAGGACCGCGTTTTGTCCAAATTCCAGTTTTGGGATTCAAGACTTGACTTCTCTGGCGTACCATACCGTTTCTGTGGCCATCGCCACTTGGGGGATTTGTTGCCATGTCTTTCCTTGCCCGTCCTTTTCGGGAATTAATTTGG
>JAGBGU010000010.1 GCA_017935785.1 Bacteroidaceae bacterium | reverse complement strand
TCTGTTCCTGCGAAATGGATTAAGACATCACGTAGGCATGTATTGAATATTTACTCAGACAACAATGCTTATGCCAACCTGTTCAAGACAGACTTTGGTTAAAGACCATGCTTTTCTGGTTAAACCAGCGTATTACCTCACGTCGCTTTATGGGGTAAGGGGATTTTGTGTCTGCGACATTTCTGTTGTGCAAGAAATATGTACAATAAAATGAATTTTGTCGCTTTGCAAGCAAAATCCCACTAAACCCTATAGGTTGCGGATTTGAGGAAAATGAAACATATTTCCCATTTTGAACAATATAGGGTAATTTTTTCAACCACAAATAAAATCTCCATGAACGTATTTTTTTGTACCTTTGCAGCCGATTTGGACACAGCTGTACATTATAGTTGTGCAAAAGGCTTAAAAAAAGAATTATAAACAAAATAAACAAAGTTATTTTAATGAGTATGAGTTACAACATGAAAACCGGGTTCCTCGCCGCAATGGTAGGACTCGCAGTGCTGACCTCATGTGGCAGCAAACAGCAACGACAGGCACCATCAGCCGTTTACAAAACCATGAAGGTGGCTGCAAAGACCGTTCAGTTGGATACAAAGTATTCGGCAACCATCCGCGGACGCCAGGACATCGACGTGTTTCCCCAGGTGGGCGGAACCCTGCAGAAACTCTGTGTAACCGAGGGTCAGACAGTAAAGAAGGGACAGACCCTGTTTATCATTGACCAGGTACCCTACCAGGCTGCGCTCAACACCGCCGAAGCCGCACTGAAGGCCGCCGAAGCACAGTTGGCCACAGCCGAACTCAACTATAACAGCCGCAAGCAACTGTTCGAGGAACGCGTTGTGAGCGAATTCGACATGCAGACCGCACAAAACTCCATGCTCAGCGCCAAAGCCGCTGTGGCACAGGCCAAGGCACAGGTTGTAAACGCACGCAACAGCCTTAGCTATACTGTTGTGAAGAGTCCTTCTGACGGCGTTGTGGGCACACTGCCTTACCGCCAAGGCGCATTGGTAGGCGCCAGTATGCCTCAGCCCCTTACCACAGTATCAGACAACTCTCAAATGTATGTCTACTTCAGCCTGAACGAGTCCGAACTGCTCAAACTGGCCCGCCAGTATGGCAGCATAGACTCTGCAGTGGTGAATATGCCCCCCGTACGCCTGCTGCTGGTAGACGGCTCTGAATACGAGGAATTGGGCAAAGTGGAAAGCGTAAGCGGTGTAGTTGACCGCCAGACCGGTAGTGTACAGTTACGTGCCGTGTTCAACAACCCCGGAAAGTTGCTGCATTCAGGCTCAACCGGCAATGTAATCATCCCCGCCACATACGAAAACGCATTTGTGGTGCCCGCTGCTGCAACTGTGCAGACGCAGGACAAGTTCAAGGTATATATCGTGGACGAAAAGGGCATTGCACACAGCCAGCTCATCACCATTCTTGAAAAGGACGGCGGCGATGAATTCATCGTAACCAGCGGACTCAGCGGCGGCGAGGAAATTGTTGCCGAAGGTGCAGGTATGGTCAAGGAAGGCCAGGACGTAAAGAAACTCGGCCAGGCACAGGAACAGCCCCAGAATACCGAGAACAAGTAATAAGACAACTATCCTAACGGAAAATTACTAATGAAAGAAAATATATTTATCAAACGACCCGTGATGGCGATGTCAATCTCCATCATGATAGTGATGGTGGGAATCATCTCCTACTTCTCACTGCCGCTGGAGCAATATCCCAACATTGCCCCGCCAACCGTATCTGTAAGCGCCACCTACACCGGAGCCAGTGCAGACGCGGTAATGAACGCCGTTATCCAGCCCCTTGAAGAGGCCATCAACGGTGTAGAGAACATGCTCTACATGAACTCAACGGCAACCAACTCTGGTTCGGCCAGCATTACCATCTACTTCAAGCAGGGAACCAACGCCGACATGGCTGCCGTTAACGTGCAGAACCGTGTAGCAAGAGCGCAGGGTCTGCTTCCGCAGGAAGTTACGCGTATCGGTGTGACCACCACAAAGCGACAGACATCCTTCCTGCAGATTGACGCGCTGTGCTGTACCAACGGCCAGTATGACCAGGACTTCATCTCAAACTATCTTGACATCAACGTAATCCCCCAGATCAAGCGTGTTGAGGGTGTGGGCGACGTGATGGAGCTTGGTGGAACCTACTCGCTTCGCGTGTGGATGGACCCCAAGGTGATGGCACAGTATGGCCTGATTCCCGACGACATCACCTATGCGTTGAGCGAGCAGAACCTTGAATCGCCTGTAGGACAGCTGGGCGAACGCCCCATTTCCGGCACACTGGGAGATGGTATCAAGAACGTGTTCCAGTATACTATGAAGTATTCCGGCCGTCTGAAGAAGATTGACGAGTTTGAGAACATCGTAATCCGCGCCAACGACGACGGAACAATCCTTCGACTGAAGGATGTGGCCAAGGTGGAACTTGGCGCCATATCATACGCCTTCCGCGGCGAGGCCGACGGTAATCCCGCAACCACCTTCCTCTGCTTCCAGCTGGCTGGTGCAAACGCCAAGGAGACCAACGACCGCGTTACCGCCAAGCTTGAAGAACTGGAAAAAGACCTGCCCGTGGGTCTTGAATTCATCCAGATGATGAGTTCTAACGACTTCCTTTTGGCTTCAATCGCCAGTGTAGAGGAAACGCTTATCGTGGCCATCATTCTGGTAATCTTTGTGGTTTACTTCTTCCTGCAGGATATAAAAGCCACCATTATCCCTTCAATCTCAATCATCGTTTCGCTGGTGGGAACGTTCGCCTGTATCACAATTGCCGGCTTTACGCTCAACCTGCTGACGCTCTTTGCCCTGGTGCTTGCCATCGGTACGGTTGTGGACGACGCTATTGTGGTGGTTGAGGCCGTACAGGCCAAATTCGACGCAGGATACAAGAGCCCCTATCTGGCCACAAAGGATGCCATGGCCGACGTTACCATGGCCGTTATCTCTTGTACCTTCGTGTTCATGGCCGTGTTTATCCCTGTATCCTTCATGGGCGGAACCAGTGGTGTGTTCTACACCCAGTTCGGTGTAACGCTTGCCACGGCCGTAGGTCTTTCATGTATATGCGCCCTTGTGCTCTGCCCCGCCCTGTGCGCCATGATGATGAAACCTGCCAGTGAAGAACGCCGCAAGGGTTTATTCGGCACACTCAACTATCGCACACGCCAGGCCTATACCGTCAGCTACAACGCCATGCTGAACAAATACATGAAGGCCCTAAACCACCTGGTAAAACGCCGCTGGCGCTACATCGCATCTTTCGGTGCGCTGGGCGTGGCCATTGCCGGTATGATTGTGTTGGCAAGACAGTTGCCGACAGGTCTTGTTCCCCAGGAAGACATGGGTACATGTATGGTTAACGTAAGCGCCGTACCCGGTGCAAACCTTGGTACAACCTTCGAGATTATGAGCCGCGCGGAGCAGATTATCAAGGACGCCCCCGAAGTGGCCAACTATACAAAGGTGGCCGGATACGGTTTCATGTCTGGCCAGGGTACGTCCTATGGTATGTTCGTTGTGCGTCTGAAGCCTTGGGCACAGCGCCGTTACGGTGCACTCCACCCCATTGACAACATGATGAGCACCAGTACTATGGTAGCCAACATGCTGACCAAGCGCATGATGGAGGAAATTGGCGACGCACAGATTTTCGTGTTCGAACCCGGTATGATTCCCGGTTACGGTATGGGTTCAATCGAGCTTAACATGCAGGACAAGACCGGTGCTTCTGACAAGGAAGTGTTCTACAACTACACCATGCAGTTCCTGGAGAAACTGAACCAGCGTCCCGAGGTAAGCCGCGCCATGACCACCTACGCACGAAATTTCCCCCAGTACAAGGTTGAGATTGACGCCGCACAGTGCAAGCGTGCCGGTGTATCCCCCTCACAGGTGCTGAGCACATTGGGAAGCTACTGCGGTGGTGCATACGTGAGCAACTTCAACCAGTTCAGCAAGGTTTACCGCGTAATGCTCCAGAGCGACCCGCAGTCACGTCTGAGCCAGGAAGACCTCTCCAACATGTTCCTGCGCAACGGCGCCGAAATGGCACCTCTGAGCCAGTTTGTCAAGCTTTCACGCGTGGTCGGTCCTGAAATCGACACCCGTTTCAACCTTTTCAGCTCCATCAGCATGAATGTGACCGCAGCGGCCGGATACAGTAACACACAGGCCATGCAGGCTATTGAAGAGGTTAAGAACGAGGTTTATCCTGAAGGTTACGACTATGAATTCGGCGGTATGTCACGCGAGGAAGCCCAGACCATGGGTAGCATAGACACATATCTTATATATGCAGTCTGCGTAATCCTGATCTTCCTTATCCTGAGCTGTCTTTACGAAAGTTTCCTGATTCCGTTTGCCGTTATTTTCTCAGTTCCTGCCGGTCTGATGGGTACCTTCCTTTTTGCCTGGCTTTGGAACCAGGGCTACGCTGCCCTCCCCATGATTTTCATGGGCCAGATTGAGAATAACATCTATCTGCAAACCGGTGTCATCATGCTTATCGGTCTGTTGGCCAAGACAGCCATTCTGATTACCGAGTTCGCACTTGAGCGCCGCCGTAAGGGAATGGGTATTGTTGAGGCTGCCTACGCTGCCGCCGAAGCACGTCTCCGCCCCATCCTTATGACCGTACTGACCATGATTTTCGGTATGATTCCGTTGGTATTCGCCACAGGTGCCGGAGCAAACGGTAACCGTACAATCGGTGTAGCCACAATCGGTGGTATGATAGTGGGAACACTCGCCATTCTGTTTACCGTACCTCTGTTCTTCATTATTTTTGAATACCTGCAGGAGAAGATTCGTCCCGCCATGCAGGAAGAGGCTGACGTCCAGTTCCTGAAGGAACTTGAGCGTTCAAGAAAACAGAAGTTGGAAGCACAAAAGGACAAGTAATTCACTTTTAAGTCAATAGCATAAAAATGAAACTGAATAAATTCATATTCGTCGCTCTGGCAGCTGCAAGTCTAAGCAGCTGCGGAGTGTACAAAAATTACGAGCGCCCTGCCGAGATAAAGGCAGACGGCATCTATGGCGATGCCCAGGACGGCTCACGCAGCATGGGCGAGTTGAAGTGGCGCGAGGTCTTCACAGACCCCACCCTACAGGCTCTCATTGAGAAAGGACTTGCTCAGAACAGCGACATGCGCCAGACCGACCTTCGTATCCAGCAGGCTCAGAACAGTCTGAAGGCCGCCAAACTTGCATTTGTACCTTCACTGGCTTTCTCGCCCAGCGGTACCGTTAGCGGCGGATGGGATCCATACAACCGTAGCGAATTCAAGGACGCATTGGGCGGAGGAGCTGTCAAGACATACGCTTTCCCCATTGCGGCAAGCTGGCAGATCGACTGTTTCGGTTCACTGCGCAACGCAAAGAAGAAGAGCGAGGTGGCAGTGCAGAACATGAAGTATGTACGTCAGGCTGTTCATACCGCTTTGGTATCTAACATCGCCAGCATGTACTATTCACTGGCCATGATGGACGAACAGCTCGCCATTGCCACACAAACCTGCGAAACCTGGAAGAAGAATCTTGAAGTGACCAAGATGCTTATGGAAGCAGGTCAGAGCAACAAGGCTGCCGTGGCAAGCACAGAAGCCAACTACTGGAGTATCAGCACCAGTGTTGTCGACTTGAAGCATGCCATTAAAGAAGTGGAGAATATCCTTTCCGCTCTCATCGGCGAACATCCCGGACACATCAGCCGCCAGGCGTTGACCACCTTCCAGACGCCAACCGTCTGCACAACCGGTCTGCCCATCAGTCTGCTTGAAAGACGTCCCGATGTTAAGCAGGCCGAGATGGCACTGGCTTCCGCCTTCTACACCAAGAATATGGCCAAAGCCGCCTTCTTCCCTGCCCTGAACCTTTCTGGACAAGGACAGTACACCAACAGCATTTCCGGCCTGGGTGTTGAGAACCCCGGAGGTATCATTGCTGCGGCAGTTGCCAGCATTACACAGCCCATCTTTGCACAGGGCAAGCTGCGCGCCAACTACAAGAACAGCAAGGCCGAAATTGAAATTGCCACAATCGGATTCCAGCAGACCCTGCTCGATGCCGGCAAGGAAGTAAACACCGCACTGGCTGCAGTAAACGTAGCCAAGACCAAGAAGGAAATGCTTGCCAATCAGGTCAGCAGCCTGAAAGATGCTGTGGACGCAACCGAGAAACTGATGAAGCTGTCCAGCACAAACTATCTGCAAGTGCTTACCGCGCAAAGCAGTCTGCTGAGCGCACAGCTCAACGAGGTGGCTAACAACTACAGCATTGTTACCAGTACCATCGACCTCTACCAAGCACTTGGCGGCGGCACAGAATAAAAGTTTTTCCGCATAACATCATCTCATTATCAAGAGGGCTCTTCACACAGGAAGTTGCCCTCTTTTATTTATATCAAACGAAATGTTAAAAACTGAGCAGACAATTTAAGGTACTGCCGTTGATGTCTTAAATTTATGTAAAAATAAAGCCTATTCAATAGGGTTTAAGAGGGAAAATACGTATCTTTGTAAGAGAATAGAAAAGTAGAATGAAAAAATGGTCTAAAATAATGGCATGGCTGCTGCTGACACCCTTGTTTGTCAGTTTGTTTACAGCCGTATTACTCTACATTCCACCCATACAGCGATGGGCCATAGACCAAGCCACCTCATACGCTTCTGAAAAATTGGGAATGGACATCAGGATGTCCCGCGTCAGCATATCATTCCCCCTCGACCTGGAACTTCATGGACTGGAAATTGAACAGGACGGCGAATCTGTTGCCGGACTGGGCAGCCTGGTCGTCGACCTTGACCTTATGCGCATCTTGTTTCTGGAATTTCGGATTGAAGGCATCGAACTGAACGGGTTATCCCTTGACACCGGCAATTTGATTGAAACAATGCACATCAACGGTTCAATCAAACGCCTGTTCCTGAAAGCAGAACAAATCAGCCTGCTTGAACAAAACGTGTCTTTGGCTGAAGCCAGTATTGAAGGGGGAACTGTCAACATCTGCCTGTCCGACACCACCAAGCAGGACACCACTGAGAGCAATCCCCTTCCGTGGCAAATACAGCTGGAATCTGTCAGTCTTGACCGCATCAGCCTCGATTTACAAATACCGGCAGACAGCGTGAATCTGGGACTTCAAATAAGGCACGGACAGCTTTCTCATGGAAATCTGAATCTTTTTGACGGTATTTACCAGGCCGAAGATATACAAATCCAGGCAGACACTATCCGTTACAATGCCGTTCCGGACACACTTGTGCATAATGGCATGGATTATGCACATCCGCTGATAACTGAAGCCGGACTGCAGATTAGCCAACCTTACTACAATACAGCCACCTCCTCGGCAATGGCCAACGTAAGGCTGAAAAACGTGAAGGAACGATGCGGACTTACGGTTGATTCGTTCCGTGTCAACTTCGGGATGGACAGCACGGCAATATGGACCGACAGTCTGCAACTGGTTACACCCCACTCACACATAGCGGCTGATACCCGTATTGACATGGCCGTGTTCCAACCAGACAGCACCGGAAGCATAAACGCAGATATAAAGGGCAGTATGGGACACAAAGACATAGCCTATCTGTTAGGGAGCATGCTGAACGAGGAAGATAAGTCTGCTTTGCCACAAGAACCGCTCCATATCAGTGTTCATGCCCACGGCACCACAGACTTGCTGGAGATTGAAGAGTGCCGGATGTCCGTTCCGAATGTCATTGAGGCAAACATTAACGGTAATGTCAGAAGGATAAAAGACTGGAACAGCGCCGAAGCGCAACTGGCCGCCAATGTAAACTCACATAACCTTCAATGTGTAAAAGAGCTGTTGCGTACGGACAGGATTGAACTTCCCCCGATGAAGCTGACCGCCCAACTGGACAAGAAAGGAAGTCTGTACACCGCCAAGGCAGACCTGAAGGAAAACAAGGGAAACATAAACTTAAATGCATGGGCGGACGTCAGCACCATGTCCTATGAAGCGAGCGCCAGCATCAATGACATTCAGGTGAATGATTTTTTTCCTCGCGACTCCGTTTATTCTCTCTCGGCACAAGCTGACATAAAGGGCACAGGAACAGATTTCCTCTCCCCGAAAACCCGCATGAGCGCAAAAGCGCGGCTGGACCAGATCCAATATAAAAAATGGACGTTGAGCAATGCAGAAATTGCCGCGAACCTGCATAACAGTACGGGCATCATCGACTTCGTAAGCGATAATGAACTGCTGAAAATCCATGCCTGCACCGAAGCCAAAATCAACCGCAGGATCAGTGCCGCAAATTTCCATCTCAACCTGAACCACATAGACTTGTATGCCCTGAATCTCTCTCGTGACACCTTGGCTGCAAGCATGATAATGAAGTTGGAAGGAAATACCAACTTCAAGGACAACCACCGTCTCGAAGGAAGCATCCAGGCCATGGAACTGATGGTAAAGGATACCGTCTATCATCCCCTCGACCTTAGTGCGAAGATACTGCTCGAGCCGGACAGCATCTACATGAACGCTGTGGCGGGCGACCTGCTGCTAAGCGTAAATTCCACACAAGGCTTCAAATATGTGATGCAACAGATCAACGGCTTCACGGAAGAGCTTATACGGCAACGGAAAGAATATTACACCAACCAGGACACCCTGAGGACACTGCTCCCCGACCTTACCCTGAAGTTGCACAGCGGCAAACGAAACCCCATGCACAATATCCTGCAATACATGACAGGCTACTCATACAACGACCTTCTACTGGAAATCGACGCCAATACGAAGGACGGTCTTAACGGAAACGGCCACGTCTATTCCATGCACACGGGCAAGTTCCCCGTAGACACCATACGGTGGGACATTTTTCAGGATACTACGGGGGTAAAGATGAAAGGCCGTATCAGCAACAACCCCAAGAACCGGGTTGCGGTCTTTGAAAGCAACTGGTTTGCCAACATCACACCTACAGGCGTCATTGCAAGGTTGGAGTATCTCAACGAAAAGCGCGAAAAGGGAATAGACTTCGGCATGAGGGCAGACGTGAAGGAAGAGGGCATAAGACTAAGCTTTACGCCGGCAAATCCCATTATCGCCTACCGCAGATTCGCGCTGAACGAGGACAACTTCATCATGCTTAACAAAAGCAGAAAGGTGGAGGCGCTTGTCAATCTCCTTGCTGATGACGGAACCGGTCTGAAACTGTACTCCACCCCCAACGAAGAGGCCTTGCAGGACATCTCTTTGGAACTTAACCAAATCAATTTGGGCGAACTGTCATCAGTGCTGCCCTACTTCCCTAATCTGAAAGGCTTCCTCCACGGCGACCTCCACTACCTTCAGTCAGACAGTACGTTGTCCGTTTCTGCCGATGCCAACATCAGGGCTTTTGAATTTGAGAACAGTCCCATCGGAGATTTGGGAATCAGTGCCGTGTATCTTCCCAACGCGGACGGCACGCATTTTGTTGACGGCATGGTCTCCCATAACGGAGAAGACGCACTGTACCTGAACGGCAGTTACAATCACAGCACAGAAGGAGAAGGAAGCATTGATGCCATTGCCACGCTTGTCCGTCTTCCCCTGCAACTGGCAAACGGCTTTGTACCGGACAAGACGGCAGAACTCGACGGATACGCCATGGGAGAACTCGACATTAAAGGTTCTGTCTCAAGTCCTGTGCTCAACGGCGCCTTCCTGACAGAATCCATGAAGATAAGTTCTGTGCCCTACAGCCTGAACCTGACCTTCCCGGATGACACCATCCGCATAAAACAGAACGTAATAGACCTGGACCGCATAGAGGCATACGCCATTGGAAAGAACCCCATGGTGCTGGACGGAACCGTCTCGCTGGAAGACATGGACAACATTAAAGTGGACCTTGGCGTAAGAGCGCAGAACTATGAACTGATCAACGCACACAAGAGCCGAGACGCACAAGCCTATGGAAAAGTGTTCGTGGACATCGGTGCCATCATGCGCGGCACTTTAGACGACCTGAAGCTGCGCGGAAGACTTACCGTACTGGGCAAGACCGACGTAACCTATGTGCTGAAGGACAGCCCCATATCGGCGGAAGACCAGCTGAGCGGACTTGTGGAATTCGTTGACATGTCCGACACCATTGTCACCGAGCAGAAAGTGGTACTGGCCAGTCCGCAAAAGATGGACATGCTCTTTACCGTCAATATAGAACAGGCGGCGCAGGTTCACTGCCTGCTTAACGAAAGCGGGTCCGACTATGTCAATCTGGAAGGCGGCGGCGAACTCACCCTTTCCTACGACAGCCAGAACAACCTTCAGCTTAACGGCAGATATACGATTCTTGAGGGCGACATGAAGTACTCGCTGATGGAGCTGGTAAGCAAACACTTCACCATACACCCCAACAGCTATGTGGAGTTTCACGGCAACATCATGAACCCGATGCTTAACATACAGGCCTCGGAGCGCGTAAAGTCTACGGTTACGGAAAACAATGTACCGCGTTCCGTTAACTTCGATGTGGGACTGCGCCTCAGCCAGACACTGGAAAACATGGGACTGGAATTTATGCTGGACGCTCCGGAGGACCTGAGCATACAGAACGAGCTGGCCGCCATGAGCGTTGAACAGCGCGGACGCGTGGCCGTAACCATGCTGGCCACGGGCATGTACCTTACAGACAACTACAAGGCCAGCGGCGTGAGCTCAACCAATGCCCTGTACAATTATCTCCAAAGCCAGGTCAATGCCATTGCCGGAAAGGCACTGAAGACGGTAGACGTAAACTTCGGCATAGAAAACACAATCAACCAGACCGGAAGCACACAGACGGACTACAACTTCAGCTTTGCCAAGCGTTTCTGGGGAAACCGCGTAAGGCTTATCATAGGAGGCAAGGTCAGCTCGGGAGACAATGTGGTCAATAACGGACAGTCCATCATTGACAACGTGTCGCTGGAGTACAGGCTGGACAACAGTGCCACCCGATACATCAAGCTCTATTACGACAAGAACTACGAGTCTCTGCTCGAAGGCGAACTGATAGAGATGGGTGCCGGTGCCGTATTCCGCAGAAAGAGCGCCAAGCTGGGCGACTTGTTTATTTTCAGGAAGAAGAAGAAATGAAGAAACCGCTATACATATATATTATAATGTGCTGTCTGTGGTACGGATGCTCCACCACAGACCACATTCCGCAGGACGAGGTGCTCTATACGGGTATCAGCGAGGTGGCCTTCAACCGTCCCCTGAAAAAGCCGAAACGAGATTCAAGGGACACCACCGGCGTGATAACAGCCCTATCCGACGCCTACAACAATGTGGAGGAACTGTTCTTCGGCGGACAGACCGCCCGGCTGAAGGACCTGCCCGAGGAGAAAAGGGATTCCATGGCAAATCATCTGAAACAGGACAAGGAGGCCTACAACAACATACAAGACGAGATCCAGGGCGTATTGGCCTTCGAGCCCAACGGCTCGTTTATGGGAAGCAGCTCCGTAAAATGGCCCGTAATCCCCCGCCTTTGGCTGTACAACAAGTATGCCAACTCCACATCCGGATTCGGCAAATGGATTCTGGAGAACGTGGCGGCGGAACCCGTCTATGTAAGCACGGCCAACCCCAAGCTGCGCACACAGGTGGCCCAGACCACACTGCGCAACCACGGATACTTCCAGGGCCGCGCACGATACGTGGAGGTGCCGGAAAAGAACGCCAAGAAATCGCGCATAGCCTACCAGATCCTTACCGGTCCGCTATATCATTTTGACGAAATACGTTACCTCAATTTCCCCACAGAGGCTGACAGCCTGATACGCAAGAACATGCATAAGACCAACCTCCACCGGGGAGCCCCCTTCAGCGCCATGCAGCTGTCCGCCGAAAGAGAAAGGCTTAGCAACATATTCAGGAACAACGGCTACTACTACTTTACGCCCGAGTGCATTGCGTACAAGGCCGATACCGTCAGGCGCAAATACCACGTTCAGCTACATGTACAGCCGTCAGAAAGCATTCCGGCCTCGGCCACCAGAAGATACCACATGGGACGCACCTTCATCACCCTGCTCAACCACGACCAGTACACCGTAACGGACACACTGCGCTTCCGCGACGTAACCATGGCCTACAGCGGAAAGAAGGGCGAGCCCCCGCTGAGAATGGGCGTGCTGCGCCGCTACCTTTTCTATAAAGAGGGCGACCTGTTCAACCACGACCTTCAGCAGGCCGGCAAGGAGAAGCTCAGCGAACTGGGCATTCTGTCACAGCTGCAGGTCAACTATGTGCCGCGCGACACAACCGGAAGAACAGACACGCTGGATGTGGTGGTGAGGGCGGTGCTGGACAAGCCTTATGATGCCGAGTTCGAGGGAAAGGTCACCTCAAAGAGCAACGGACAGGTGGGCCCCGGAGTGAGTTTCTCCATGACAAAGAGCAACGCCTTCCGCAATGCCGAGACGCTGGGAATGAAAGCATGGGGGTCATACGAATGGCAGACGGGAGCCGACCTCCACGGAGACCGTTCGCTGATAAACTCCTACGAATACGGCGTCACCTTCGACCTCACCTATCCGCGCATGATACTGGGCAGACTGGGCAAGAAGTTCAGCCGAAGGGCAAGTTCGTCCACACAGTTCCAGCTTGACGCCAAATGGATGAACCGCGCCAACTACTTCGGCCGCGTTTCATTGGGCGCCAGGGTGAACTACGCCTACCAGAAGAAGCGCAACGTAAAGCACACGTTCACGCCCATCAGGCTCGACTATGAACTGCAGCTCCACACCACCCCCACGTTCGACTCCATAATGAACGCCAACCAGGCCCTCTATGTCAGCATGCGCGACCAGTTTGTCCCCAGCATGGAATATACCTACAACTGGACCAGCAGACGCCATGCGCCGCGTACCGTGACGGTCACCCTGAAGGAAGCCGGAAACCTTACATCCGTCATCTACCGCCTGGCAGGCCAGGACTTCAGCAAGCGCAACAAGCAACTCTTCAACGTGCCCTTTGCGCAATACATGAAAGCGACGGCACAGTACACCCATCTGTTCCGTCTTACCAAACGGAGCGGCATTGCCACCCGCATCTTCGGCGGAGCCGTCTTGAGCTACGGCAACGCGCGCATAGCCCCCTACAACGACCTCTTCACCATCGGCGGAGCCAACAGCATACGCGCCTTTGCCGTGCGGAGCATAGGTCCCGGAGCCTACCACCCCGCCTCAAGCGCCTATTCCTACATAGACCAGATGGGCGACCTCAAGATTGAGGCAAACGTGGAGTACCGCTTCCCCATTGCCGGCAATCTCTACGGCGCCGCGTTCCTCGACGCCGGCAACGTATGGCTGCTGCGCAACGACCCCGCCAAGCCCGAAGGACAGTTCAGGCTGAGCCGCTTGGGAAAGGACATCGCGCTCGGCACAGGCGCCGGCCTGCGCTACGACCTCGACTTCCTGGTCATCCGCTTCGACCTCGGTGTGGGTCTGCACGCACCTTACAACACAGGCAAGAACCGCTATTACAACATGCCCAAGTTCGGCAAAAGCCTTGGCTACCACTTTGCCATCGGCTATCCGTTCTGACAGGCGTAACGCCTGAAGGGAATACCCGATACGAGAAAAACGAAAGAGCCTCCCCGCATGAAAGGGAGGCTCTCCTTGTAAGGAAGGGATGCAGACGCGGGCCTATCCGGCCAGGCCGCCATCGTCGTCATCGTCATCGCCGCTGTCACCGCCGGGATCAGTGGTGCCGCCCTGGTCTTCTCCTCCGGTGTCATCTCCTCCGGTGCCGGGCTGCTCTTCTCCGCCTGGTGCGGGCTGTTCTTCACCGCCGTCGGTGCCGTCTTCGGGCTGCGAGGGAGTGGCGGGTTTGGCGGGCTGGTTCAGCACTTCCGCCTTGTATTCGCTGACAAGGGAGTTCATGTAGTCAATGAAGTCGGCATAGTCGGTCTCGCCCTCCACCAGCGCCAGTGCGTTCACCATGGCAATGAGCGCACGGTAAGCGGTATCCGTGGCCGCACAAGCTGTCTCCAACGCCTTCTTCTCCTTGTGCATGCGTTCTTCAGTGCGGACTTCACGCACTTCAATGTACTGGTTGTTAGCCTCCTTGAGCACCTGCACAGCCTTTCCCATTCCAAGCGTCTGCACATGGGCGGCACACTTGCCATCCAGGTCGGCAATGAAGTTGGAGAGCAGACCCGATTCCTGGTCGCGCTGCACGTCCACGTTGATGCGGTAGTCAGTGATGAGCTGGTCCAATGCCTTGGCAGCCTTCTGGATATCCGCATCGGGCACTTTGGCATATCCGCCCACAATCTGCTTGATACCACGATAGGCGCTGTCGCGCATATCGTCCAGCTGGTTCAGCGAGTCGGTGAATTCGCTCTTCTGGCTGATCTTGAACTTTTCCTCTTCCACCAGAAAGGCAGCCTCGTACTTTGCAATCAGGGGGATGAGCTGCGGCTTGCCACACAAGGTGGAGTCGTTCTTGATGCGTTTCACCACACTTTGGTTGAAGGAGTAATGCGCACCTTTTGGCAAGTTCTCCAAATAAAGATTTTGAATTTGTTTCATAAGCATTATACTTTTTAAGTGGTTTAAAATAGTTTGATAATCTCGTTGGGAATTTCCCATGGCAAATATAAGCTTTTTAATTGAGAATCACATCCTTTATTCCACATTTTATGCACAATAAAGTCATGTAGCGGCACAAAAACGAAGAAATTCTTCAGTTTTCGGTTCATTTTTGGAAAATTTATGCCGTTTATGCCAGGTCTGGCATCGGAACAGGCATGAAAAATCTGTTTTCCGGCAAGCCCGGAGCCGGATGAGACACGAAAAACATTTTTCAGGCATAATCCCGCCCCGGACCATGCACGAAAAACATTTTGGAAGCACAGTCCCGCCCCGGACCACACGTGAAAAACATTTTGGAAGCACAGTCCCGCCCCGGACCACGCATGAAAAACATTTTGGAAGCACGGTCCCGCCCCGGACCATGCATGAAAAAAGTTTTTCAACCTTCACCCGGCTCCAGGCCTCTTTTTTATACTATTTATTCATGTCCCTCTCGTCATGCTGAACATTATACTATTTATGCATGTCCCTCTCTCGTCATGCTGAACTTGTTTCAGCATCTCACCGCGAGCCTATCCTGTTCCTATCCGCGGACAGATCCTGAAATTTGCGGTTAAGCGAGCGCAAAGCCAAGCTTGCTTGAGCTATGCCGAGCGTCAGCAAATTGAACAAAGTTAAACAAGTTCAGGATGACGTTGAACATTATACTATTTATTCATGCCTCTCTCGTCATGCTGAACTTGTTTCAGCATCTCACCGCGAGCCTTTCTTGTTCTTCTCCGCGGACAGATCCTGAAACGAGTTCAGGATGACATTGAACATTATACTATTTATTCATGCCTCTCTCGTCATGCTAAACTTGTTTCAGCATCTCACCGCGAGCCCCCGCCTGTACCTATCCGCAGACGGCGTCGGGCATTACAATACCGCCATAAGATGCTAAACTCCACAGAAAATATGCCGCAGCGCTAATTTTAAGCCCATATAAGAAAACTATTTAAAAAAAAGTCTGTATATTTGCAAAAGTTTAACAATTTAAAACTTCTTAAAACACACTTGTACATGAAACCTACATTATTTCTCTTGGCAGCCGGAATGGGCAGCCGTTACGGTGGCTTAAAGCAGTTGGACACATTGGGACCTCAGGGCCAGAGCATTATGGACTACAGTATCTACGATGCCATTCAGGCCGGATTCGGAAAAATCGTTTGGGTAATCCGCCGCGACTTTGAAGAACAGTTCCGCAAACAGATTCTCAGCAAGTACGAGGGTCATGTGCCCTGCGAACTTTGTTTCCAGGCCATTGACGCTCTGCCCGAAGGCTTCAGCGTGCCCGAAGGAAGAGAAAAGCCCTGGGGAACAAACCATGCCGTAATGATGGGAGCAGATGTTGTAAAGGAACCCTTTGCCGTACTGAACTGCGACGACTTCTATGACCGCGACGCATTCCAGGTAATGGCCAAGTTCCTGTCTGAACTGCCCGAAGGAAGCACCGGCAAGTATGCCATGGTGGGTTTCCGCGTAGACAACACACTGTCCGAGAGCGGAACCGTAAGCCGCGGCGTATGCGAGAACGACGAAAAGACTCACTATCTGACCAGTGTGGTTGAACGTACAAAGATTGAACGCCACGACGGAGTTGTGCAGTATCTGGATGACAACGGCGAATGGGTAAGCATCCCCGACACCACTCCCGTGAGCATGAACTTCTGGGGTTTCACTCCCGACTATTTCGAGTATTCAAAGGAATACTTCATTGAGTTCCTCTCAGACCCCAAGAATCAGGAGAACCTGAAGAGCGAATTCTTCATCCCGCTGATGGTTGACCATCTGATCAAGACCGGCAAGGCCACTTGCGAGGTGCTTGACACCACATCAAAGTGGTTTGGCGTAACCTATCCCGAAGACCGTCCCGAAGTGGTGGCCAAGCTCGCCAAACTGCACGAAGACGGACAGTATCCCGACAAGATGTTCTAAGCAAGAATAAAAACGGATAAAAATTAAGCGGTAAATGACCTCCAAATCATTTACCGCTTTCTTTATGAGTAACGCCAGATTGTTACTTCACCACGAAATACTTTTCCAAATCCTGGGAAATATTGATGATGAAGTCGCCCATGCGTTCAAGCGAATTGACGATGTCGATGTAGTACACACTGGTCTGATAGTTCTTCTCACCACTTTCAATGCCTTCAATTTCCGAGTCGCGCAGATAGGTACGCAGATTGTTGATGCGGTCTTCTGCATTATAGGCATTGGTAATGGTTTGCAGCTCGCCCTTGTGCGCAGCCTCAAGGTTGACAATCATGGCGTCGTATGCCTTGTCAACGGCATCCACCATGTCTTCCAACTTCTTGACGGTTGTGGCATCAAAGGTCTTGTTGTGGACATTTCTGCGTGAGAGAATACGGCTGATAAGCTCGCCAGAGTCGCCAAGTGATTCCAGTTCGCCGATAATCTTGTACATGGCCTTAACCTTCAGCGAGGTTGACTCGCTGATGTCGCCAGCAGAAACCGCATTCAGGAAAGCGGCGATTTCATATTCGATTCTGTCTGAAATCTCCTCATACTTCACCAGCTTGTTGCGCAGTTCCTCAAACTTGTCCTCATCCTTCTCTGCAATGGCCATCTTGGCGTAACCGAGACCCTTTCTTGAGATGTTGGCGAAATGGATGATTTCATTGAACGCCTCTTCTGTGGCAAGTTCGGGAGTGGAGAGCGGACCGGCAGAGATATACTTCAGTCTGAACGCATCGGAATCCTGTTCCTTTGGTGCCTTGATAATGGCGACAACAGCCTTTTCAATGGTCTTCACAAACCAAATCAGAATGAAGGTGTTGATTGTGTTGAACAAGGTATGGAGCATGGAAAGTCCATACAGCACGGCTGTGCCCTCGTCTGACGTGGGCTGAGAAACCACAAAGCCCTCAACACTGGGATTGGGCAGGCCGAACAGCGTGATGATGTATCCGACAAGCGAGAGGAAAGGCTTGAAGAAAATCAATGCCCAAATCACACCAAAGACGTTGAATATGGTGTGCGACATTGCCGCACGCTTGGCCTGGGTGTTACCCACAGAGGCAGCAATATTGGCGGTGATGGTGGTACCGATGTTCTCGCCCAGCACCATGGCAGAAGCCATATTGAACGGAATCCAGCCCATGCTGAGCATAATGAGCGTAATGGCCATTGTGGCGGATGAAGACTGGAGCACCAAAGTAAGGATGGTACCGAAAGCCAGGAAGATGAGCACTGAGGCAAAACCGTGGCTCGACCATGTCTTCACGAAATCAAGCACTTCTGGAGTCTCGTTCAAGTCGGGCACAGATTCCTTCATGAAAGAAAGGCCGAGGAACAAGAGGCAGAAGCCCACGATGAGTTCGCCAATGTTCTGACGCTGGTTCTTCTTGGAGTTGGAGAACAGAAAGCCAAGCGCCATCAAAGGAATGGCAAGGATTGAAATGTCGGCCTTGAAGCCAAGCCATGACACCAGCCATGCGGTTACTGTGGTACCGATGTTGGCTCCCATGATGACACTGATGGCCTGAGCCAGTGTAAGGAGTCCCGCGTTTACGAAACTAACGACCATCACAGTGGTGGCAGAGGATGACTGAATCACACTCGTCACACCCAATCCTGTGAGCACACCCTTAAAGGGGTTGGATGTCATTGCACTCAGAAAACTGCGGAGCTTGTTACCAGATGCTTTCTGCAGTCCGGAGCTCATAAGGTTCATTCCATAGAGGAACATTCCCAATGCTCCCAATAATGTAAAAATTTGTAGTATTCCCATAATGTTATAAATTTTGTGTTTCTATCAAGTACCAATTATATGCCACGAAACACGCCAGCATCACCAGTCCGCCAAAACGGCCAACTTTTCCCCTCAATCCTAACAGCAGAGGGAACACTGCGGCGCCAATCATGACAAGATAGTCTATGTAAGTTATGCCAGACGAAGTAAGGGGCATAACCTGAGAACTGAGTCCCAAGATAAGCGTGATGTTGAAAATGTTGGAACCCACAATGTTGCCAAGCGCCATATCCGTATTCTTTTTGACCGCAGCGGCAATGGATGCGGCCAGTTCGGGCAAGGATGTTCCGCAAGCAATCAATGTCAGGGATATGAAGGCATCGTTCACACCGAACGACTTGGCCACCAGTACGGCATTGTCCACAAAGAAGTCGCAACTGGTAATAAGCAAAGCCAAACCGCCGAGAATCTTTACCAAGGCAAGCCAAATTGGGGATTTCTCTTCTGCCACTTCGGCATTTTGAGCGGCCTGCTTTCTGTCACGGGCAAAGGAGTACCACATGAAACCGGCAAAGAAGGCCAAGAGCAAGATGCCGTCCAATCGGCTAATTGACGCTGGCGAACCGTTGAAGAAATTGAGCGCAAGTGCGGTGAGCACAACAGACACGGCTATACACAAAGGAATCTCGAACTTCATGTTCTTACGGTCAATGGCTACGGGGAAGAATATGGCTGTAAGCCCCAAGATGCCCAACACATTAAATATGTTAGAACCCACCACATTGCCGATGGCCACATCTGCGTTTCCGTTTATGGCACCTAAAAAACTCACTACAAACTCGGGCATGGAGGTACCTACGCCCACAATGGCCGCTCCGATTACGAAATCGGAAACCTTGAATTTTCTGGCTACAGACACTGATCCGGCCACCAGAAAATCCGCACCGAACACAATGCCCACCAAAGCTACAATAAGAATAATGTATTCCATCTTATCTTTTAATTAACTCTTTTAATAATATTTTGATTTGTTATGAATGAATGTACAAACACATACGTATGGCTTTACATCGGACAGAAAGCCATGCAATATATAATAAAAAGATGTATGCAGAAGCGCTAAATCAGGAGTTTACCAAGTCTGATCAGTCTGCAATCAGGATTGATAAACGAAGAGTGTACTATTAAGGATTTTCGCTGTATGAAATTATAGATTCCCGTGTGCGCAACATTGACTGCCCTGATGTGGGGCGAATTGAACCTGTAAGGCTTTTTCCCTTTTTTTGTTCCGGGCTGCTGCCGGCAGGCGCTGGAATGAGTTGTAAGCTGCGGAAGACATTCGTCCACACCATACAAGGAAGAATCCAAAAAGCATGAGGTAACCACGGTGGGCTGGCATTCTTCAGCGTTTTCCGTTACAAGTGTATCTAACACATTCGCACCGCTCAGAAAGGCACATGCGAATAACAGAAAGACTGAAATAAAATTACTCAGCAAAAAATTCACCGTTTATTTGTTGTGATTATTATTTCTTGTACAAAAGTAGTACGTTTTTTTTATATGACAAAATTTTGGGCGCTCTCATATCGCAATTATAACCGAAATTAGCGACATCAATTCTGACGGAGGGCATAAAAAGCGGTATATGGCTCTGCCGGCCCAAAATCAATCCGCAACGGGCAGAATTCCATACCATGCAACTGCAAATGACTCTGTAAGGCAAATTTTCACAGGATAACGTAATTCATTCCTTAAAAAAAGTGTAACTTTGGGGTAGATAAACACAAAATGTACATTATGAAGAACCATTTTTCACTGATAACACTCGTGTTTTTACTGTGTGCCGTACCGTCAGCCGCACAGCGAAACGTGGCAAAGTTCAAGGAATATACCATTGAAGAGGGCAGCTACAGCAACATTGCGGGACAAAAGCGCTACGAGCCGGACATATACTACACCAAGAGTCCGGACGGAACCTATACGGCCCACCGTCTGACCGTAACACCAAACGGCAAGAACATACGCGTATCAGAACCCTATCTGTTCTCGGCATTGCCGGACGGCATCACCATCGGATGGAAAACTTCAACGAAGCCGGACAATACAGAAGTAATCTGGGGTGAGACTGAGGACCAGCTGAACCACAGCGCGGAATTCGGCACAACAGAACTGTCATCGAGCTACTTTTGGAACACCTCCACGCTTACAGGCCTGCAACCCGACCGTATATATTATTATAAGGTAAAGTGTAACGGGCATGATAGCGGCATACAGCGTTTCCGCACACTGCCGCAGAACGGGCATCAGGGAGTGGTAAGGTTCCTCATCTTCGGCGACCACCAGCGCAACCTGTATTCGGACTACGAATGGATGCTGCGCATGGCCGAAAGAAAACTGAACGAGAAATACGGCGAGAAACCCATTGAGGAGCACGTTTCCTTCATCATGAACATGGGTGACCAGGTGGACCAGGGCACGCTGAAACAGTATGATGAAATCCACCGCTTCAAGAACCGGTCCGTCATGAGCCGTCTGCCCATACAGACCGTAGTGGGCAACCACGACACCTACGGCGATACCGACATGCGCTTCTACAACGGACACTATAACGCATACAGAAAGGCATCGTACAGAGGACTTGACGCCGGCACCGCCAACTATTATGCCTATCAGGCCGGGCGCGTGCTGTGGATTGGCATCAACAGCGACGGTGCCTCTGACAAACAGCTACAATGGATAAGGAATGTGGTGAACACGGCTGACGCCGACCCCACCGTGGACTGCATCATCAGCGTGCAGCACCGTCCGCTCTATGCCGAAATGTACAGCACAGACGTTTCCGCATGGATGCTCAAGGAGGTAATGCCCGTCCTTAACCAATCGCCCAAGCACGTGATGAACTGCGCCGGCCACCACCATCTCTATGCCCGCGGACAGATGCCCGACCACCCTGTCTATCACGTCATAAGCGGCGGCGGAGTGGGCATTGCCGAAGGCGGATACCTGCAGCTGTGGGGCGTGACAGACGTGGACATCCGCGACCACGACCACGTACAGGCCACCATTGACCACTGGACCTACCAGATAGTGGAATATGACCCGGCCAGCACTACCCTATCCGTTGAGAGCTACAGCGTGGGAAACAAGCGTCTTGCACTGGACAACGTACTGGTGGACAGTTTTTCGCGCAAGCTGAACGCAAAGGAAACGCCCGAGACGCCAACCTTCTCCCTTTCCGCTTCCGCTTTCACCCTGCCGACTCAGATAGAACAGGAGAACGACGGCGAAAAACTGCACAGCGCACAATACCAGATCGCCAGGGACAAAGACTTCAAGAACGTTGTGCACGAACGTGTGCTTACCTTTGAAAACCTTTACAAGGTGGACAAGAACTACCTGCCCCTCAACCAATATGCGGAGAAGCCCGTTACCCGACTTTATTTGGAGGAAGGAGACGTAACACCCGGCACGTATTATCTGAGGGCGCGCAACAGAAACATGAATCTAGACTACAGCGAATGGAGCGCGGTAAGCACCATCCTCATTTCCGACCCTAATGCTGACAAGGCAGTGATTGCGACGGACAAGACAAATTATGGTGCAAAGCCCAGCGTGGTCATCAGCTATTCCAATGCCCCGACAAACGAGAAGACACGTATTGCCGTCTACAGGAACGGCGTGGAACCGGCAACGGCCAGTATGCCATACGCCTACAAACAGACTGACGGCACAGAGGGCACAGTAACATTCAAAATCACCGACTACGGTAAGTTCTACGCCGTAATGCTCAAGGGCGAAGGCTACGAAGAATGTTCTAACCGCTGCTACTTCCGCATTGGCGAGGGAACAGTTGAATTCTCCCTGAACAAATTAGTATATGAAACGGGAGAACCCATAACATTATTCTTGGAAGATGTGCCGGCCCAGAACAATGACTGGGTGGGCATCTACGCTCAAGGCATCACGCCACAGGATGCCATCTGTCCCAGCTGGAAGTATGTGGGCAATAACACCACAACCCAAATAGACCTGAATGTAGCAGATGCCCGAAACTATAACGGCCCGCTTCAAGAAGGCTGCTATTTTGCCAACTATTTCAAGAACGACGGCTATGATGAGGCTTATGACCGCATATATTTTGTCATTGGAAAGCCCTGCCGTATCTCACAAAGAACCATCAGCACCGAAGAGGGCGAGAAAATGGAATTCACTTGGGACGGACTGCCCATGAACGCACAATGCATGATTGTACGCAAAGAAGCCGGAGATCCAGCATACATTGCCTGGAAAGGGATTGAGCCGATTATAGGTGTATCGGGCACCATCACCACCACCAATCTGCCGAAGGGCGAACATGAGGTGTGCATCTGGTATGAAGACAAGGTAATCAGCAACACCATCAACATAAGCGTAAAGAACGAACTGAGTATAGGCAAAGCAAAAGCGGATGCCGCAAAAGGTGAGGCATACACGCTGGACGGCAAGAAACTGACAGGCCACACCTCAAAAGGCATCTTTATTAGAGACGGAAGGAAATACATGAGACACTAATCTTTTTAATAACAATAAAATCAAAAATCAACATGAAGAAACTTTTACTTACATGCACGGCCTTTGCAATGGCAATGGCATCGTGGGCACAAGTGCCAAAAGCCGATGTGCTTGACGTAGTGTTCAACGCGGACGGAACAGCAACGGACGTTTCCGAAATGGCAAACGAAATCTCAGCAGTAGGTACGCCCAAGATTGTAACGAGCGACCGCTTCGGAATGAACGTGCTCTGTACTGCCAGCGAAAACAACGGCGGACAGACAGACAACACCTTCATCATTCCTATGACCGAACAGATATGGAACGCCATAGTTGACGGACACACCATGGAATGCTTCGTACGCCCCTTCTGGGAAGGCGGACTGAACAAGAAAGGCTGGTCCACGGTGATGGGTTTCCAACAGACGGGAGGAGCAGGCTTGCTGCTCTACTACGGCGAATGGTGTTACGAACCCCATATCGGTGGCAGTTATCACGATGCTTGGGGTGGCGCACCCGAGTTTAAGGAATGGGCACACGTGGTAGGCGTCATGGATGGCGAGAACAACTGCACCAAAATCTATGTAAACGGAAAACTGATGCAAACGCTTGAAACCAGCGGCGAATTGGGACGTCCCAACGTAAGCATCAATCCCTTTATCGCCCTGGCCGGCGACCTGAGCAGCAGCGGTGTGGTGGAAGCCGGCTTTACCGGCGACATGGCCATTGCCCGTATGTACAGCAAGGCTCTGAACGACGAAGAGGTACAAGCGTTATACAACGAAATCAAGTCGAAGGACACCGGTGCGGAAGACCACCAGGAAGAAGGCAAGTTCCCCAATCTGCGCTATGACGAAAAGGGTGCGGTAATCATTGAAACCCCCGAAGACATGCGCGACTTTGCCCTACTGAGCAAGGTGGCCCCCTACACTAACGCAGAGGTGGTGGCAGACATTGACTATACCGGCTACAACGAGAACATCAGCTATTATGGTTCAAATGCTTACGCTGCCGTATTCAACGGAAACGGACACACCATTACCGTAAACTTTGACTTCTCAGGTACAGAAACCACCGGTTTCGTTGCAGATGCAGTGAACGGTGCAGTCATCAAGGATCTCACGCTGGAAGGTAACGTAAAGGCTGACCAAAAATGGTGCGGCATTCTCTTCGGCGAGAACTATGGCGCCACAGCACAAAACATTACCATCCGCGCCAACCTGCATTCCGACTATGCCGGCGCATGCTATAACGGTGTGCTCTCCGGTTGGGACGAAAAGACATGTACTTATGAGAACATCATCATCGAATCCACACTGAGCGGTGTTGGCACCTATATGGGTGGCCTTATCGGCGACGTGGCCGGAACCACCTATCTGAAGAATGTCCTCGTGGTAACCGATGCAAACGTGGACGACAAGACACAGAACAGTCCGCTCATCGCAAAGCCCAGAAGCGGTGCAAACTTTGACAATGTATACTTCGTGAACAAGGGCGGCCTGGAACTCTCAATCGGGGGCGCTACAGAAATTACGATGGACGAAGTGAACAGCGGTGCGGCCTGCTTCATGCTGAACAAGGGAAACATCACCAATCCGGTATTCTATCAGAACATACAGGAAGACGACTTCCCGACATTGAATCCCGAGCGCGGCATCGTATTGCGTGCCGGAAATGAATATACCAGCGTAACAGCCGACCCGGAAAGTATGGCTGCAGCACAACAGCTTGTTGCGACAAACGAAGAGGATTACGCTCTTCAAGCAGAAGCCTACCAAGGATTGAAGGATGCCCTGATGACAGAAGTAGAGGCAATCAAAGCCGCCACTACACTGGAAGAATTTGTGGCCATCTACGCCAAAATTCAGGAAATCAGAAACGCAATTGACGCCAACCAGAAGGCATACGAAGAACTGAAAGCCAAAGCGGAGGAAATTCTCCCCACATTGGAAGGAATGACCAGTAATTTTGCACTGCAACTAGTTGATTATTTGCAGGAGGAGATTGAGCCAAACGACACCTACATCAACGGTTCTTATGTCTACATCTACGAAAACAAGACGTTGGATACGGAAGGTGTGTATGCAGAAATCAACTACATGGAAGATCTTCAGAAACGTATTACCGCAGCCGATGCTCCCGCAGGCACAGACGTAACCGTACTGCTCAACAACCCTGACTTCTCTAACGGATTTGCAGGATGGAACGGAGATGACCTTACCAAATACGGCACAAACGGCAATATGTGGGCTGCCGAAAACTATGGCAAGAAAAGCTTCAATATCTACCAGGAACTGACCGGACTGAAGAACGGAATCTACCTGTTCCGCGTTCGTGGCGGATACCGTCCCTTCAACGACCAGCACGCCAACCAGTACAATGCCATTCTTTATGCCAACGGAAACGCCAACTACATACAGACACTGAAGGAAGGCATGATTCCAGTTGAAGAGGCTATAGACAAGGAAAACTGCTACATCAGTCCAGGCACAGACAATATCCTCGACATGGAAATCTACGATTCCGAAGGCAACGTTATCGGTTATACACTGCAAGGTATTCAAAGCTGCTGCTATGCATTCCAAGCTGGCAGATTCCCCAACTACGTGGCTGTAAACGTTACAGACGGCACATTGCGTGTTGGTGTGGACTACAATTATTCTACCTATGGAGGAAACGAATGGATTGGAATCGGCGACATGCAGCTTATCTACTGCGGAACCATAGATGAAGCAGGTGAAAATCTCGACACAGTACTGGAAAGTATGCTTGCACGCGCTACCACGCTCATGGAATATGAATACAGTGACGGCGATGACTGCTACTGGCTGCCCAACTACAGCAGTGCATTGAAGGACCGCGTGAGCCAAATCATGCAGGAAGCCGCAAAAACAGACGCCACAGCAGCCGAGAAATATGCGTGGATTGAAGAACTGGGTTCTCTCTATCAGCAGATTATCGCAAGCAAACAGGGATATAGCGAACTTGCCGGCGTAATGAACAGATTCTACGATCGCATTGCCGACTATCCCGACCATGTGGAAACCATACAGAACATGGCAGACGCAGCTTGGGATGCATGGCGAAACGGGACCTATGCCACCGAAGCCGAACTCAAGGCCAAGGCCGATGAACTTATCTCTACCATGGACGGATTCACAATTGACATTCCTGCCGCCGACGTACTTGACCTGGTATACAATCTTGACGGTACTATCACCGACAAGTCCGCAATGCAAAACGAAGTACAAGTAATGGACGACGTACGCATCAAGGAAAGCCCCATGCTGGGCCAGAACGTACTTTGCCTCTCACACAACATCTGGGGAGAAAACGCGCCTGCCGGACATCTCAGAATTCCTGTAACAGAAGCCTTTGAAAACGCCATTTCTGACGGTGTCACCCTTGAAGCATACGTGCGACCCACATGGGAAGGCGACGTACTGCCCTCTGCATGGTCAAGCGTACTGGGCAACACCGAATCGGGTGGTATGTGCCTAATCGTATACAATGGAGCATGGACATACGAGATTCATGCCGGTGGAAGTTACTGCGACGCTATGGCCACCCGCACTCCTGTTGTGAAAGACAAGTGGGTACACGTTGTGGGCGTATGGAACAAGGAAGAAGGTACCGCCTACATATATCTGGACGGTGAATATGCCGGTTCTGTGGCTGCCGACGGCGACTTCAAACCCGGTTATCCCGTTGAACGCTACATGGCAGTAGGTGCCGACATGGCTAACGTAGGGTATAGCCCGCAGGCATCTTTCCAGGGTGATATTGCCATTGCACGAATCTATGACCAGCCACTGAACGGCTCACAGGTGAACAAACTGTACAAGAGTGTGATTGCCGGCATAACCGACAACCCCGAACATGACTGTTCAGACGGCAACGCCATCCAAGACATCGTAACTGACAAGAACAATGCTCCTACCGGCATCTTCAACATCATGGGTCAGAAGGTAAGCCGTATGACAAAGGGGCTCTATATCATCAACGGAAAGAAGGTTCTTGTGAAGTAAGCCACAAAAACCGAATGTAAACAAAAAGTTCCGCCTCTAACCGAAAGGCGGAACTTTTTTATGTTTTTTTGCGAAATAGAAACCTTACACCCTCAACTCCCAAAACGCTACAGCCGATGCAGCTGCCACGTTAAGCGAATCTACATTGTGCGCCATGGGAATCTTAACGGTAAACGTAGTGCAGGCTATCGTTTCTGCTGGCAGACCGTCACCTTCTGTACCCATTACCAATGCAAGTCGCGGCGAAGCTTTCAGTTCGGGATGATCAAGAGGGATGGAATCGTCCGTCAGTGCCATGGCAGCGGTACGGAATCCCAGTGCGTGCAACGAATCCACAGGTTGGTCAATCCATGTCCAGGGAACAAGGAAAACACTTCCCATCGAAACCCTCACCGCTCGTCGGTTCAGCGGATCACACGAATCGCGCGTTACCAGCACAGCATCAATGCCAAGAGCTGCAGCCGAACGGAATATGGCGCCAATATTAGTAGAATCCACCACTCCGTGTATCACTACAATCCTTCGCGCATCACTACATACATCTTCTACAGTAGCCATCCTCGGTCTCTTCATAGCACAAAGCACGCCTCTGGTCAACATATACCCCGTCAATTGTGACAATATTTCACGTTTTCCGGTGTAAACAGGGATATCTCCGCACCGTTCTATGATATCGGCGGCATCACCTTCAAGATGCTTCTCTTCGCACAGGATAGCTGTAGGAATATACCCCTTGTCCAGTGCCACACGGATTACCTTCGGACTTTCAGCAATAAAAACACCTTTTTCCGGTTCCAGTACATTCCTAAGCTGCGCCTCGGTAAGCTTACTGAAAACTTCAACGCCAGGATGTGTTATAGAATCAATTCTGATCAGATTCATCTCTTTTGTCCGGTTTAGGCAATGCCAAAAAGTTCGATGATAAAAATCAGCGTAGAACCTCCGGGAATGCCAGGAATATTCTGCCGCCCGTAACCCATTTCTGCAGGAATGTACACCTCCCACTTATCACCTATACACATATGCTGTATGGCCTCAACCCAACCTGGGATCAAGGTCTTCAATCTGAAAGCAACAGGCGCACCTCCCAAACTGCTGTCAAATTTCTTACCGTTGATTGTAGTGCCGGTATAATGCACCGTCACAATGCTGTTAGGTGTGGGATGCACACCGTCGTTTTTACCCTCTTTAATTATTTTATAGTAAATACCTTTATCCAGCGACAAGACACCCTCGTCCTGTGCTTTACCCTTAAGCCAATCTTTGTTGGTCTGTATATAGTCTCTTTTAGCCATAACGTTATTATAAATTATAATTGCTGTGCAAAAATATGTATTAAACTTCGAATCAACAAATTTAGGATAGAAAAGTTTGGTTATTTCATACTAAAAGAGGATGTACCACTAATGCTGGGGTACATCCTCTTTGCAGGTTAATGAAAATGGTGTGTGTGTTATTTCTTCTTCCATCCGCTCAGGTCTTGCGGATTCTCGATAATGGAGGGAATTTTTTCGAAAATCTTCTTCAGACGCTCTGTATCGAACTTGCTTGTGCGGTCATAGTAGTAGATGCCGTTCTTCTCCTGTTCCACATCGGTCATCTGGGTATAGCAGAAGCCAACGATGTGCTTACAGGCTTTCAGCGCGTCAATCTGCTTATCAAGGATATTGTAGAAGTCCTCAATCTTGTCTATGTTACTTCCGTAGCCCCATGAAGAGGAACGCTCAGACTCCTTAATCCAAGGCAGACCGCCGAACTCGTCAATCATATAGGGCTGTCCGTCATACTTGGCAAGATACTTCTTGTCCTTCATGTTGCGATAGGGTTCTACACCCGGTTCAATTGTGTGGTTCTTCACGAGCTTGTCGTAGTCGCGAGAGTAGTCGTGGACGCTCCATATATCGGTCTTCACGTGGCTGTCACCGCTGGCATCGTTGATGGGACGCGTGGGGTCCATAGCCTTGGTAATGTTATACACGTTGTGTATGAAACGTTCGTAGTTACCGGGCTGACATCCCCATGTCTCGTTGAAAGGAGTCCATGTTACGAGAGAGGGGTGGTTACGGTCACGCTCCACTATTTCGGTCCATTCGGCAATGAAGTTGCGGGCGGCCAGGTCGCTGTTTACATTAAGTCCCCAGCTGGCACTCTCGCCCCATGTAATATAACCCAACTTATCAGCCCAATAATAGTAGCGCTCCTCGAATACCTTTTGGTGCAGACGTGCGCCGTTAAAGCCTACTGCCTTGGCAAGTTCAATGTCCTTGCGGAGAGCCTCGTCAGAGGGGGCGGTCCATACTCCGTCGGGATAGAAGCCCTGGTCCAGCACGAGGCGTTGGTAATAGGGCTGGTTATTCAGGTAGAAATAACCATTGGCGAGATGTACCTTACGCATTCCGGCGTATGACTTCACCTCGTCAATCACATTGCCGTCCTTGTCCTTCACGGTATAGTTCACATCGTACAGGAAGGGACTTTCGGGACTCCACAGCTTCGCCTTCTTGATGGGGAGCACAACGATGTTCTCGTTGCAAGCGTTTACAGTTTTCTCAGCCACCTTCTTCTTGCCGTCCATTACGGTAACGGTAAGTTTGTTGTCCATGGATTCTGCATAGAACTGGGGACGGATGACAAGCTGCTGCTGGTCAATGTCGGGGGTGGCGATAACTTGTTTCAGACCACCTGCAGAAACGGCTTCCATCCAAACTGTCTGCCATATACCAGTTACACGGGTATAGTTACAGCCGGCAGAGTGGTAGCCTACGCTCTGTTTACCGCCGGTCTGCAAACCGCTGCGTATGTCGTCAAGTACTTGAATGACAAGATTGGCGCTCTTGCCTGCCTCTACATGCTTTGTGATGTCCACAGCAAAGCTGCTGCTGCCGCCCACGTGGCGGAATACGTTGGTGCCGTTGATAAAGATGGTAGCGTCCCAGTCTATAGCGCCAAAGTTGAGCAGAATGTTTTTGCCAGCCCATTCGGCGGGAATGTCAATGCTGCGCTGATACCACATACAGTTGATGAAGTCTACATGCTCCACACCGCTAAGATTGCTCTCCGGACAGAAGGGAACATTAATCTTTCCATCGAAGCCCTTGGAGTTGGCATAACCCCTCTGATGTCCGCTCTTGCCAAAGTCGAAGGCGTAGGTCCAACTGCCGTTAAGGTTTTTCCACTGGGCGCGTTCAAACTGAGGACGGGGGTACTCGGGACGAGGAATGCCGCCTTGTGCATACGCGGCTGTTCCCATGATCAGGCTCAGACACAAGCAAGCCAGCTTTTTAAGAAAACTTAATTTCATGAATAAAAACAGTAATTATAAGTTAGAAAATTTGATTAATTATCACGTAAGACCATACAAAGTTAGCACAACTTGGACAGAGGGCAAAATATTAAGCCGCCATTTTTATCTTGTTTGATTAGAAAGGCAGTCCCACAGCGAAATGAAGACAGAAATCCCGATTAAAATCAGGATGGATGATGGGAAAATGGCGCTTAGAATCCTTAAATGCGGGATGAACTGCCTTCATACCTCCATCGAGACGAAGGATAAAGTAATCGAAATTAAGACGCACCCCAAGTCCGTAAGCAACGGCTATCTGGCGCCAAAAGCTGTCTATTTTGAACTGTCCTCCGGGCTGTTCGGCATATTCGCGCAAGGTCCAAATGTTTCCTGCATCAATAAAGGCGGCACCATGAATCTTCCAAAACAGATGCGTGCGGTATTCGGCGTTAAGGTCGAGCTTAATGTCTCCAGTCTGGTTGATGAAGTCGATTCGTCCGTCGCTCCCGTTGAATGTACCAGGGCCCAGTCCGCGCACATTCCATCCGCGCACGCTGTTGGCACCTCCGCTGAAATATCTTTTTTCATAGGGAAGAATGGTACTGTTTCCGTAGGGATAGGCAATACCAAGACCAAAGTGGAGCGCCAGCGAGTTCTTGTCGTCCAGTCTGAAACTCTTGGAGATGTCAAAGTCGCCCTTGACATACTGTGCATAGGCAATATTAAATAATGTATACTGATTCTGGTCATTGGGGCGCGCGGCAAAAAGATTGCTAAGTCCGTAAAGCAGGTTGCCGGACGATTCGGCTCCAAGACGGATTATATAGGCGTCTGTGCCATAATTGCTTGCTGCACCGTTCAACGGCTGTGAGCTATAGGTAAAGTTGTAACCCCATTTCATGATGAACAGATTCTCATAGTTATACCGCAGGATTGCATTTCTGCTTTCGGGGTCTTCAAGATACAGCTTGCGAAAGGTTTCGCTTATCCACGGCATGAAAACATAGTTGAGGTCGAGCAGGTCAACCTTGTGCTGCCTCTTACGTGACATACGGTTCCATCTGTACCGCCAAGTACCGGTTACTACCCTTCTATGAAACTCCGGTCTGTCCTGCGAGTCGAACATAAGACTTACTTCACTGGTTGCCTGTGCCTTTTGACGGAATTTTGAGGAAAGAAAAGGGAACTTGAAATCGGGGAAGGTAATTCCAGTTTCTACACTATATTCAATGTAATCCTGGTCAGAATAGCCGTTCAGCCCCTTTATGGCTTCGTATGCGCCTCTGAGCGTTACACTGAAGAGTTCTCCGCCATGAAAAAGGTTACGGTTTTGGTATGATGTGGATACGGCTGCACCAAAGTCACCCGCGGAATTGGTACCTTCAAGTTCAAGGTTAACGGAATTGGCCCTGCCGGGAGTAAGAATTACATTCGTATGCAAGAGCGTGGTATCCTCTCTGTCAGTCTCAAAACGTATATTCGTACCCATTACCGCACCTAAGCGCATCATACGCGAATAGGTTTTCTGTACTTTGTCCTCGCTATACAGCTCACCCTGTTTAAGTTCGTTAGATGCGTTCAGCACCTTGTCGCGTATTTTTAGTTGTTTGCCATAACTTTCCTCCAACTGGTAACTGACATTGCCAATACGGTATACGTTGTGCGGGTAACTGCGTCCGTTGTCAATCCTGTACGGTTTAAGTTCCATCGTCAGGTCTACCAACTGATTACCTACTGTAGTATCCGCTATATAATGGATGTATTCTTTGTTGAAATGGTAATATCCGTTGTTCAGCAGCAGCGAATTAATTCTTGACCTTTCGCTCTCAAGCACATTCAGGTCGAAATTCATTCCGTCAGCCAGATACGAGGCATTGCCATATCCATGCAGCAAGGTATCTATTGCAGCATCATTAATTTTCTTGGTAATATGCCTTACCTTATAGCGAATGCCGGGACTGATGTAGTAAACCAGTTTGGTATTGTGCCCTTTTCGCTGCGTTATAAGGTCTACATTGGCATTGAGATAACCCATATTGCGTACTGCAGACACCATGTCGGACTGTGTCTTACGGGCAATTTCCTCGCTATAAATGACAGGCTCCTCGCCAAGCTTGCGGATAAAGCGGTTGATACGTTTTGTACTGTCGCGTCCCGAAAGCGCATAAATGCCCAATGGAGCCTTGAACAATGAAAACCATTTGCTATTGGGATGCTGCCGGATATATCCTTGCATGGCAGATGCGTCAAACCCGGCACTGTCACTTACAAGCGATACACGGTCGAGCAAGGTGGCATCCTCCGGCAAGAACTTAGAAACGGAGCATGATGAGGCAATACACAAGAGAGTAACTGCCCATACAGTATATTTTATGGTTGTCAAAAAAGATTTCACTACGCAAAGATAATACTATTTCAGCAAAAATCATTAACTTTGCGTTTATAAAGTGACATAAAATATGATTAGTAAAGCAACCATAAAGAGGATTCATGCCCTTGAAATGCGCAAGTACAGGAAAAACGAGAGGTTATTTGTAGCAGAAGGGCCTAAATTAGTGAATGAACTTTATATGTCCATGAAGCCCGTTTATGTAGCGGCTTTGCCTGAATGGATTGCATCAAACGCTAATCTGCTAAACAACACCACCTATGACACTCTTACGCCGGAGGAACTGCAAAAGGCAAGCTTGCTTATGCATCCGCAGCAAGTAATCGCACTTTTTCAGATTCCGGAAAACGAACTTAATCCTGACTTGTTGAAGGATGAACTTATATTGATGCTTGACGGTGTACAGGACCCTGGAAACCTTGGGACAATAGCAAGAGTGGCAGACTGGTTCGGCATCAGACATATCATCTGCTCTCCTGATACTGCTGATATTTATAATCCTAAGGCAGTACAGGCCACAATGGGAGCATTGGCCAGGGTGAAGTTTTATTACACTGAACTTGCAATGGTATTGTCGCAATATTCCGGCCCAATATATGGCACATTCCTTGACGGAAATAACATATATAAAGAAGAATTGAGCCGCAACGGCATTATTGTGATGGGGAACGAAGGTAAGGGAATAAGCCAACGGACAAGAGAAATGATAAACCGCCGTCTGCTTATCCCCAACTATCCTGAGGGCACATTAACCACGGAGAGTCTGAACGTGGCCATTGCCACAAGCATTGTCTGTGCGGAATTTCGCCGAAGAAGCCAATAACATCATATATGTAAGCAGCCCGTTAAAGACGAGCAGTTCGTAGCCGAACCTGTAACCTATATGGGATGATACAAGCCAATCTGTCACATAGCATATAACAGGAGACACCATACATATTATGGGCACCAATTTGTGCGCCGGCTGTCTCTTGGAAAGCAAACCGAACGCAAATAATCCCAAAAGCGGACCATAGGTGTAACTGCAAACTGTATATACAGCATCAATTACGCTGGTACTGTTGACAGCCTTGACTATCATTATGAATACCCAGAACAGCAGACCTATACCAGGATGCACCCATTTGCGCAATCGTTCATCATTGGGTCTGCGCGCTATATCAACACAAAAAGAGGTGGTCAGCGACGCCATTGCACTGTCGGCACTACTGAATGCTGCGGCAATAATTCCTAAGGTAAAACATATCAGGGCACCATTGCCAAGATAACCGCCACTGCACAACGCCGGTAAAAGAGCATCGCCCGAGGGCAGTTGAAGTCCTGTTTGAGCCGTATAGATAACCATGATTACGCCAAGAGACATAAATAATATATTCACAGGTAGATAAAACAATCCGTTGACGCACATATTCAACTGGCTTTCACGCAGATTACGGCATGTCAGATTTTTTTGCATTGCATCCTGGTCAAGTCCGGTCATTACCACTACTACAAATATACCGCTGACAAACTGTTTCCAAAAATAATGTCTGCTGTTTGGGTCGTCAAGCATTATTATTCTGCTCATAGGACTGTCCCATACCTCATGTAAAGTCTGTACGAATCCCCACTCCAACTGATTGCAAAGTTGGAAAATAATAAGTACTAATGCAACCAGCAGTACTAAGGTCTGCAAACAATCACTCCAAACAATAGTCCTTATACCACTGCGGCGCGTGTAAAGCCACATAAGCAGCAGCATGATTGCCGTGTTCAGTCCGAAAGGAATGCCATAGTGGTCAAAAATGAGTATCTGAAGAATTTCACATACCAAGAAAAGCCTTATGCTGGCACCGATTAGTTTGCTTATAAAGAAGAAAACAGACCCTGTAAGGTAAGGCGTATGCCCGAAACGGTGGTCAAGGTATGTATAGATGGTAGTCAGATTGAGCCTGTAATAGATGGGTAGCAATACAAATGCCACCAAAGCGTATCCAATCACAAACCCCATACACATCTGAATATAGGACATGGCAGAACTTGATACCATTCCGGGGACGCTGACAAAGGTAACACCGCTTACACTGGCGCCTATCATGCCAAAAGCAACCGCCCACCATTTTGACTGTCGGTTACCACGGAAAAAGGCGTCGTTGCTGCTGTTCCTTCCTGTCAGAAAAGAAAGTAAAAGCAGCAAGGCAAAATACCCTGCTGCACAAAAGAGCAAACCTGTGCCCTGTATCATAGCTCGTTTACCTCTTCCATTCCGAAGCCCTCCTCCTCATCTTCCTTAATTTCGGCTTCAGGCGCATAACTGCTGTAGAAGGTGTCATCATTCTCGTTGATTTCATCTTCATCCTCATTGTCATAAGCGGAATTTTCTTCATTCGCAGTTTCCTCTGAATCTGTTTCTCCGTCAGATGTGAAAGAATTGGTTTCAGGTTTATACTGAATCTTTTCAACTGGGTCTTTCTTTTTGGCAAATATAGCCTCAACCCAAGTGCCCTTCGTTATTTCAAGCACTTCATACCCAAGCGCCTGCTTGAGTTCTACAGTTCCGCCAGGTGCATGAATGCGGCTTGCCGGAAGCTGGGTGGTGCTGACATCAAAGGCACTATTGATAATGTCTTTGGTACTGTTGGAAATTGAATCCCATCCACCGCCAAAATTACGGTCAATAAGTTCAAGCAAAGTAGCGGTTGTGATATGCTTTACGTTTTCAAAACTCAAGTCAGAAAGACTGCTGATTATTTTTTTACGTAAGGCAATGTTTCCTTTTGCCGGATTGCAATGGGTTATGAGCGCCCAGTCACCGTTTTCGTATTTCTTTACATCCCTGACGTCATTAGCATTGTAGTGAACAACCTCAAATGCTTGTCTTATGATGTTAAGGATTTTTTCTTCGCTGGAGGAAAAGTCTTCTTCTTTTTTTGTCTGCTCCCACAGAACTGACAATTGATTCTCATCAACAGACCATATATTGGTGTTGTTTAAGTCCAACACAGAGTCCATTATAAAGGTTTTTCTTGCCATAGATGATTATTTAACTGTGATTAGGGATGCCAACTTCTTACATTTATCTCTCAATTGATTTTGGTCTGCCTGAAGGTTGTCCCAACATACAACAACACCCATTCTTCTGCCTACGTGCGCCACGGGCTTTCCGAAAATACGCAGATAGGAGTTGGGGGCTGCACAGACTTGTTCCATTCCCTCATATTCGGGACATTCGCTTTCTACGGGCGACAGTATTACCGCTGATGCACCCTGGCGTTCCTGAGTGATTTCGGGTATGGGCAAACCTAATACGGCACGGCAATGCAGTTCAAACTCGCTCAGATTCTGTGTGCCGGCCAATGTTACCATTCCCGTATCGTGGGGTCTTGGACTCAACTCACTGAAAATCACACCCTCAGTATTGCTTACAAAGAATTCAACGCCCCAGATACCGGCACCGGTCAAGGCTTCTGTAACCTTTGCCGCCATGTTTTGGGCTTCAGCCAGTTGTTCTGCTGTCATTGCCATGGGTTGGAAACTTTCTCTGTAGTCTCCGCCTTTCTGAACATGTCCGATGGGCTGGCAGAATAGTGTGGGTCCATTCTTTTGGGTAACGGTAAGCAGTGTGATTTCAAAATCAAAAGGTATAAATTGCTCCACAATTACCTCGCGCAAGTCGCCACGGGCACCGCCGCAAGCGCATTCCCATGCTTCGGGCAGTTCTTCGGGTGTGTCAACCTTGCTCTGTCCATGTCCGCTACTGCTCATCAGGGGTTTGATGATACAGGGGAATCCGATGGTCTTTGTGGCCTCAACCAGTTCTTCATATGTACTGGCATACTTATAGTTTGCAGTCTTCAGTCCCAATTCGGTATGTGCCAATTCACGGATGGCCTTACGGTTCATGGTGTAGTTTACAGCTTTGGCACTGGGAACAACCTGAATTCCCTGCTTTTCACATTCGTAAAGCTTTTCTGTACGGATTGCTTCAATTTCCGGCACTATTATGTCTGGTTTCACCTCTTCAACAGCTTTCATCAGCGCTTCTCCATCAAGCATACTGAAGACGCGGCATTCATCGGCAACCTGCATAGCCGGTGCACCTTGATAGCTGTCACAAGCCACCACATACTGACCTTTTCGTTGGCAGGCAATCACAAATTCCTTTCCAAGTTCGCCTGAACCCAACAGCATAATCTTTTTCTTCATAACTATATCTATTTTTTTGTTTGATTAATTTCTCAATGTGTCTATATCACTTATATGGCATTAGTCCTTGAACCTGTCGCCCCATAGCATCAGCATTTGTTCCTTCATTCGCGATTCCTGTGGGTTCGATTGCGGATGCCATATTCTGTTTGCCTGCACCTCATCAGGCAGAAATTGCTGATTGACGAAATTATTCTCATAATCGTGCGCATATTTGTATCCTTTATGATAGCCCAAATCCGCCATCAGTTTGGTGGGAGCATTGCGCAAATGGAGCGGAACCGGCAGGTTACCCGTCTGTTGTACCAACTGAATTGCAGAATTTATGCCCATGTATGCCGAATTGCTCTTGGCGCTTGTGGCCAGATATACTGTCGCTTCGGCCAACGGGATGCGACCTTCCGGCCATCCTATCTTATGTACAGCCTCAAAAGCGGCATTGGCAAGGAGCAGTGCATTGGGATTGGCAAGACCAATATCTTCTGCGGCAGAGATAACCAGACGGCGGGCAATGAACTTGGGGTCTTCTCCGCCTTCTATCATCCGTGCAAGCCAATAGAGCGCAGCATCGGGGTCGCTTCCACGAATGCTTTTGATGAATGCCGAAATGATGTCGTAATGCATCTCGCCATCCTTATCATAGGCCAAAGGATTTTGTTGCAGACGGTCATAGACCACATCATTGTTGATGACTATGGTTTCGCCAGCCGGGGTAGATTCATACAAGAGTTCCAGTATGTTAAGCAGTTTGCGTGCATCGCCCCCGCTGTACCTTAGCATGGCTTCCGTTTCCTCAATCCTGAAGTCTCGCTCTTTCAGAAAAACGTCTGTTTCTATTGCATTATGGACAAGTTTCAGCAAGTCGTCCTTTTCAAGGCTTTTCAGCACATAGACCTGACAACGGCTTAGCAACGGACGGATAACCTCGAAAGAAGGATTTTCTGTGGTGGCACCGATTAACGTAACCACACCCTTTTCCACAGCCCCCAAAAGGCTGTCTTGCTGCGACTTGCTGAAGCGGTGGATTTCATCGATAAACAAAATGGGGCTGGCGGAATTGAAAAACCGCGCGCCTTGCGCCTTCTCAATCACTTCGCGTACATCCTTTACCCCACAGGTAACGGCACTCAACGTATAGAAGGGCGTTTCAAGCTGTTTGGCAATGATGGTAGCCAATGTGGTTTTGCCCACGCCCGGAGGTCCCCAAAGGATGAAACTGGTCACTCGTTTGGTCTCAATCATCTTACGCAATACACCACCCTGACCTACCAAATGTGGCTGGCCAATGTAGTTGTCAAGCGTAGTCGGACGCATTCGTTCTGCCAAAGGTGCACTCATAACGAGTACAAAAATATAAAAAAAAAATCATCCTTGAGTAAGATTTCTATAAAAAATGCGCTAAATTTGCAGCATGATACTCTCAATTCTCATACCTGTATACAATTATCGCTGCACAGCACTTGTTGCCGCCCTTCAACAGCAAGCAGACAAATGTAATATAGAATATGAAATAATAGTAGCTGACGACGGCTCGGACAACTTATCCTGCATTAATGAAAACAGAAAGATAAACGCAATCCCCCACTCTGTCTTTCATGAGATAGGAGAAAATCACGGACGCTCATGGATACGCAACTGGCTCGTCAAACATTCGCACGGCCAATTCCTGCTCTTTATTGACAGCGATGCAGAGGTGTGCAGCGACGGCTTTGTCAGGCTCTATTTGGAAGAGACCGGAAAGAACGCTGTAATATGCGGTGGAATTTTACATGCCGAGGAAAATAATTCTCCCTCGGCATGCCTTAGATACCGCTATGAAAAAACTATGGAACCGGCATTCACGGCGGAACGGAGGAACAGGCATCCGTATGCCAATCTGCGCACCTTCAATTTTATGATGCCTCGGGAAGTGGCGCTACGGCATCCTTTTGACGAGTCCATAACATTATACGGATATGAAGACACGCTTCTGGGATACGAATTAGAGCAAGACGGAGTAAGCATCATCCATATTGACAACCCTCTTATAAACGGCTACCTTGAGGACAACCATAAATTTCTGTCCAAAACGGAAGAAGCGTTACACAGCCTTCACCAACTGAAAGACAGAATGGGCAGCCACTCCCGTCTGTTGCAGCACTATGAACGGCTGAAACGATTCAAGGCCGATGCCATATTAAGACTTCTGTTCCCCGTGATGCGCCCTTTGCTGGTCCGGCATTTAACGGGCCGAAATCCTTCTGTCGCCATGTTCCAGTTCTATAAGCTGGCCTACTACTGTCATTTGCGCAAATAACCTTCTCCTATTGTGTAATAAATTCAAGACCGTCAGTACAGACTTTTAATGTAATGAGGTTGGAAGGATTGCAAGCGGCCTTACAGCCCTTCAACCTTACTCTGCTGATACTCCTGCAATATGGGCTGCAGCATGGGGGGAATGTCGAAAGCGTGGACTTTTATTCGCGACAAGCATTCTTTTCCCCGTGTACTCAGCGACAAGTACATCTGCCGCTTGTCCTGTTTGCCTAACTTACGAATAACGTACTTCTTGCTTTCCAAAGAACTGACCACCTTGGAGGTATGCGAGGGGCGAAGGCCGGTACGCTCTGAGATGACAGAGGCGGTAATACATTCGTCTCCCACCGCACACAAGGTCATGGCTTCGTTCAATGTAACGCCATGGTTCTCCATCAATTGGGTTTCAAAGTCAGAGAGAGCTTTCATCAGCTCCCTCATGACACATATACAGGTTATCTTTTCCATTTTTCTCAGATAAACAAATTTACATTGGCTTGTTCGGCTCTTTCCATGTAAGTAGCCACTCCGCCTACTGTTACTTCATCCAACAACTCTTCCCGCTTCACGCCCATCACGTCCATCGACATTTGGCAAGCAATGAATTCCACTCCGTTATCAATGGCTTGCTGGCGGAGGGTTTCCAATGAATCCACCCCTTTCCGCTTCATCAGGTAGCGCATCATCCTGGCACCAATACCCAGCATATTCATCTGCGAAAGGGCGAGTTTGGTAGAATCGGAGGGGAGCATCCATCCGAACATCCGTCCCCATATGTCTTTCTTTACACGGGGCTTGTCTGTTTTCTTAATCGCGTTCAATCCCCAGAAGGTGAAGAAGATGGATACTTTCTTACCGGTAGCAGCTGCTCCGTTTGCGAGTACAAAGGTAGCTAAAGTTTTGTCAAGATTGTCACTGAAGAGAATCAGTGTTTTGCCTTTTTCTTCGGACACTGACGTACCCGCTTTGGAGGGCACACCGGGGAGTGACTTTTCGATGACAGCATAATACATACCGCCTTCCGAACGCTTCTCTATGAACTGATTGCCAGTAGTTCTGCACCATGATTCTGCATCGCGGGGAAAGCCGGCATCAGTGGCGCGTACTTCCAGACGTTGGCCAGGTTGAAGCGTTTCCATGCATTTCTTCAGTTTGAGGATGGGACCCGGACACTGGATGCCGCATGCGTCTACATGGATGACATGGGAAGACGGTGCGGATGACACGCCCGGGATGGTAGCATTGACAGAGCCTTCTTCTGGCGGCAGCACCTCCTTAACAGCCGATTCATAGAGTTTCAAACCGCCGATGAGGTTGCGCACATCGGTATAGCCGTGTCCTTTCAAAATGTTCGAAGCAAGGTACCCGCGCAGACCTACTCCGCAAAATAAGTATACAGGGCGGTCGGTCGGAATCTCATTCATCCGGGCACGCAAATCGTCCAACGGGATGTTGATGGCTCCGGGTAGGCTGCCCAAAGAGGCTTCATCAGCTGTGCGTACATCTACCAATGTAACTTTGCTGACATCAGTTTGTTGCAATTCTCTCCAATAGAGTGGCTTCATTCTTCCGCTTAATATATTACCGGCCACATAACCGCTGATGGCAACGGGGTCCTTAGCAGAGGAGAATGGGGGCGCATAGGCATGCTCCAATTGGGTGAGCTGCGATACAGTTGCACCGTTCTTGATGGCAAGTGCATACTGGTCGATACGCTTGTCTACTCCGTCGTAACCCACAATTTGTGCACCAAACAATTTGCCGTCTTTAGGCGAGAAGGTAATCTTGATGGTCATCTGTAAAGCACCGGGATAATAACCCGCGTGTGAGCCAGAATGAATGGTGGCCGAGAGGTACGGAATCTCCATCTGTTTCAGTCGCTTTGCCGGCAGACCGGTAGATGCCACCGTGATATCGAACACTTTGGCTATGGATGTGCCGATGGAGCCTTCGTAGGTTTGAGTGTTACCAAAGACCATGTTGTCGGCCACAATGCGTGCTTGACGGTTGGCTGGTCCGGCCAGAAAGTTGAGCCAAGGTTTACCCGTGAGGGGATGCGGAAACTCGATGGCATCACCTACGGCATAGACAGACTCGTCAGAGGTCTGCAGGTATTCATTGACATGGATGCCCCGCATTTCTCCCAGTTTCAATCCCGCTTCTTGCGCCAATCGCGTTTCGGCACGAACGCCAATGCTGAGCAATACCAAATCGGCCTCCAATTGAATGCCCGACCGGAAATTAACGGTAAGATGGCCGTCTTCATGAGTAAATGATTCAACAGCCTGCCCCAGATAAAGCTGAACTCCCTTTTCCTGGAGGTGCTGGTGAACGAACGAAGCCATGGAATAGTCGATAGGACCCATCACTTGGTTCGCCATTTCCACCACGGATACCTGCGCACCTGCATGTTGCAAGTTTTCTGCCATTTCCAACCCGATGAATCCTCCGCCTACAATCACGGCGCGCCTTACTGGATGGTTTTGCATATATTGTTTGATGCGGTCGGTATCAGCCACATTGCGGAGCGTAAAGATGCCTTCGCTATCGATGCCTGGAAGGGGCGGACAAACGGGAGAGGCGCCTGGAGAAAGCAGCAGTTTGTCGTAAGACTCGGTATATTCGCGTCCGTCGCTTGTACGCACTTCTACGGTCTTGTTTTTTAAATCAATACTGGTAACTTCACTACGAGTGCGCACATCAATGGCAAATCGTTGGCCAAACGCCTCGGGAGTTTGCAAGAATAGCCTCTCGCGTTCTTCAATCACACCACCGATGTAATAAGGAAGTCCGCAATTGGCATACGAGATGTGTTCGCCTTTTTCAAACAGTATAATTTCCGCTTGCTCAGTGTTTCTACGGATACGGGCTGCGCTAGTAGCTCCTCCGGCTACTCCGCCCACTATAAGATACTTAGGTACTGAATTTGCTTTCATATTTTTGTTGTGTCTTTTATGTTGTTTATATGCTTTTATAATGTTTCCATTGGAAACTATTGCAAATGTAATACATATTTTTCAACCATAAAAGTTTCTCGTGGAAAATATTTGCACCTTTAATGTTTCTTGTGCTTTTTTAACAGAAATTATTTATTTCAAGGTGGTTTATGCCGGAAATGCCAATTATGTTTTTGTCAAAATGCCCGGATACTTCTTTTGAGGTTTGCGCAAATAACCTTCTCCTATTGTGTAATCAATTCTACATCCTTACATTGAAGACCGTCAGCACTGACTTTTAATTTCACTTTACCCGGTATTCCGCTTGAACGCAGGATAACAGTAGCCGCTCCCTTAAACAAACTTCTTCTGTTCCCGACCGTCATTTCGTGGCTCGCTATATCACCGTTGATAACACCCACAATTTCTGCCGGCCCTTCCACTTCAAAGGTCATCAACTGATTTGCGCCTTGTACGCGACGGCCTTTGCGGTCAACTGCAGTAAACCGTATATGCTGCAAATCCGTGCCATCTGCCTTCCAATTGGCATTATCTGATGCTGATGTCAGTCTTACCGCCTTGCCGACAGTCTCAATCTTATGGCGTGCAACCACCTTACCGTTATTTCTGGCTATCGCTTCCAGATAACCTTCCTCATATTTTACTTTATCCCATTTTATCTTGTTTCTGTTTTTGGGATTGGCTTTGTCATTCGTCTTGCGTCCTATGGTCTTTCCGTTCAGCACAAGTTCCACCTCATCCGCATTTGTATAAGTCCACAAAGAAAGCGAACTGCCCGGTTTGAAATTCCAGTGGTCAGACATGGTTTGTGTACCAACCATAACATCGTTCCACATAGAATTGCTGTTTTTTTCCACAATACCTATGTGTACAACAGGTTCGTCTGGTTTGAAGATGCTCTTCAGCAAATAAGCGGAAGGTTTTGGTTCCAACGAAATGTCAAAAGAGCCGTTTGCCCATCCTTTTGCCGGCCATCCCTGAGATTCGCCCAAGTAGTCAATGGCGCCCCAATAGGCAAGCCCTACCACTTTGTCCAAATCCATTTCGTAATAATTGGGCCCCATACCGGATGCCGTAGCCTCGCTTTGGTAAAAAATCATATTGGGAAAACGCCTGCTGTCTCCGGGGAAATACATGTAACGGTAATTGTAAGAAGCAATGTCGGTTTCATGCACAAGAGGCGCAGGCAAAGAATCAGTATCCTGATGTCTGTAACGGGGATGCATGGCAACGGTAACAGGGCGTTCCTGGTCATAACGTCGCAGCAGTTCGCGCTGAAGTCGGTAAGGCGTTACGCCCCAGTCCGCATAGGGCAGATTCCAGTATTGCTGCAATTCATTGCCCAAACTCCACATCACCACACAGGGATGATTCCTGTCACGACGAATGAATTCGGGTATGTCATATTGCCAAAGGTTTACCCAATCGCGCCTTCCACCTGCAAACTTGGTCAGCCATTTGTCATACAGTTCGTCTACGACCAATATACCATATTTGTCACACAAATCCATAAACGAAGCGCTGTACGGATTATGCGAGGTCCGGATATGGTTCACACCAAACTCCTTAAGCAGCTGTATGCGCTTTTCTATGGCACGGGGATATGCCGCAGCCCCCAAAGCGCCAAGCGTATGGTGATTGGCCACACCCTTGAGTACCACCTTTTCTCCATTCAGTCTGAAACCAAAATCCGGAGAGAACTCAATCTTTCTTATACCAAAGTGTTGGCTGATACTGTCCGCCCGACAGCCGTCGGGTCTGTACAAGGTAAGTTCCGCCCGGTAAAGATGCGGATGTTCGCAACTCCACAACATAGGATTCTCCAGCGCAATGCTGTCTATAACGTATTCATTGGTGCGTTGGTTTCTGCGGAATGGTATGTCCTTGGTGTTTGAATAAACTATATCCCCCGATTCATTTCTTATGACCGTCTTTACCTTCTGGGAACTGACATTGAGATGGCACGTCGTTTCCGCCTTGAGCACCACCACTGCCCCATCTTTGCGGACAATCGGCGTTGTAATGTGTAACGGATGGCGTGTAAAATATTGTTTGTCATCCGTAACAATCAGGTTTACGTCGCGATAAAGTCCGCCCCCGGTATACCATCTCGAATTGTCGCTGTTCATGGTATTCGCCTTTACCGCTATAATATTTTCTGTTCCGAATTTGAGACGGTCAGTAATGTCAAGTTCAAAGCCCAAATAGCCGTAATCCGTGCCGCCGATGTATTCTCCGTTAAAATACACATCGCCCACAAGCATTATACCCTCAAAGTCGAGAATCACCCGTTTGCCCTTCCACAAAGAGTCAGCCACAAGATGCCTGCGGTACCAGCCAATGCCCATCTCCTTGAACGCCCGCGCGCTGAGCCTGCTTTTCACATTACTTGCCATGTCGCTGTTGTCAGCCTTCTCACTCTTCTCCGGAGCAATCCATGGCTGGTGTATCTGAAAGTCGTGCGGAAGGTTTATCATGGTCCACCCCCGGTCGTCCAATTGCACTTGCTGTGCGTCATTAAGGTCTCCGGCATGAAATTTCCATCCAAAATTCAGACTAACGACATTGCGTGCATGAACGGACATACCACCACACAAAATCATAAACAACGCAAATAGAGCTCTCCTTATATTCATTATAATTGCAGTAAAAAACGTGATTCGTAAGGCAAAATTAACTAAAAGATTTCAGAAAGAATCTTATTTATGATTTGTATTTGCACAAACAACCCGTTTTTTTTGGGGGGGAGACGAAGCCCTGGCGCGAAAGACACTGAATGTTGGGCGGCATAATACGACGGCGCCACACTCGGCCTTCAAAAAAAAGAACACAGTGTCGGAAACTTGTACGACCGCAACAACCTCCCTACCCTTCCCGCCAAAGGCTCAATAGTCAGCGAAAAGAGTAATGGCAGTGTTGTTAGGGAGTAGATTGTAACGTTTTCCAACAGCCTTTAGTGTCGTGAGCAGACCTGGAGCTAATCGGAAGTTTGGAACCAGAAAGTTTCAAATCTCTTATAGGATTGTTGGTCTCCAAACCGTTCACAAGTGTCGCAGAAATCTATTATCTTACAGGTCTCAGTACCGCCAAATCGAGGGCCTCGTAAACCACGACCTACAATCTGTTCATATAATATATCACTGAATGTTGGGCGACATAGAACGATGTGATCTGTCTTGGGCGCATCAAAACCTGTTGTTAGCACACTATGGTTAATGATGAATTGCAATTCATCGCTTTTAAACTTATCAATATAAGCATGTCGTTTATATCGTGGTGTATTTCCTGTAATAACTGCCGATTGTTTACCTTTTGCTATGAGAAGACTGTTTATCAGTTCTGCGTGTGCAACAGTACAAGCATATACAAGCACTTTTGCATTATCTGGAAGAGACAACAACGTGTCGAGTATTAACTTGTTTCTCTTTACATTATCTGCTAATTTTTTGCATCCATTACCTATAAGCTCTTGCATAAGTTCTTGCAGTTCTGGAGAGGTTTTTTCACCAACTTTCAATTTTTTCCATTCTGTTTCTATCTTTTCTCCGTCTTCATCAGAAAACACAAAAGCTTGACCTGTTGCAATTTCAACATGATATGGAAGGGCTAGATATTTTTCTTTTCTGAAATATAATATGGGATTTTCCTTAAATTGGGATGGCACTTCAGGAGTGAATAATCTGTACAAGAAATGACTTGTCAATGACAATGTATCATTATTGCGTCCTGGGGTAGCGGTAAGTCCGCATATTGGAAACATTTGCTCACCTCTTACTGTTTGGCTGTAGTCATAGAATTTATTGTACATTTTTGTAACAGCGCGGTGTGCCTCATCAATGATACAGGTGCTGCAGTTCTGAATCATGTAATGACAAGCATCACCTTCTTGACTCTCTTTTATATTGTTGTACAACTTATTAATGCTGCACACTACCACACCACCAATCATACTGTCAACATCCATGTTATGAGAACCGAAAAGGCGATATATGCGCAGGCATTCTGTGAATTCCTTGTTCTTCCACATATCTTGGAATGTCTTTATTGCCTGTTCGCATAATTCTTCGCTTTGTGCTATCCAAATCAAATATTTTCCTTCGGCAAATCTTGGGCGAAGATATTCAATATATGCTTCAACCGCAACGCGTGTTTTTCCACCTCCAGTAGGAAGGCTTAAAAGACATTTGGCTTCGTTACCCTTCTCTTTTATTACTTTTATCAGCGCTTCTTTCAGTTTGATTTGGTATTCTACAAGTTCGGGAAGTTTTATAAATGGCAAAATGTCCTCAAATTGGTTTTTCTTTTCGTTATTGATACGTTTACCGGCAAAATAATTGTCAATCCCTGAATACTCCATAAACATATGCGCCCATGCTTTTCCACAAGACCAGCGCATTTCTGAGAGTTTCCGTGCTTTGTGATTTAAGGTTTTACCCGATGAATGACAATATTTGTCAAATGCAGAATTTATTTTTTCTTCATCCCATTTTTGGATAATCTTTTTTCGCAATTTAACAACAGAATCATACCTACTTGCACTGAAGCATTCCTGTTCCTTTGCACGGAGCAGGAATGCCATTTTTTCAACCTTGTCAGTGTGTTCTCCAAGGATTTCTATTGCTGAATTTAGATGAAAGTCGACCATCAACTCATTTATAAGCTGAGTGGAAATTTCATATTGATGGCACAGCAGTAGCGCAGTTTCCTTGTATAAATCGCAAGTGGTGTTTTTCATGGTATTCTTTCTTTAATTTCCGGGTTGCATTTCGGGAATATTATATGAGGTGCTCATGTCATTGTATTGATAGAAGTAATATTTACCCCAATCGAAAGACTTTGAATAAAGTTCAAGTTTTGCCGTACTTTCATTCATCAATTGAACGGCAAATGAGTAATAATCATAATAGTATGTTTCACCATAATTATAAGTATAACGATTGTAATAATTGTTAACCATGAAAAGCCAGTAGCAATTGTCGTCCTTGGTTAGTTTCTTATACATTTTGTTGTCTTCAGGGAATGCGGTATTATATTCATCTGCCAGTAATATGTTACGAATGTTATTCACATCAAATAAAAGCAAATATGAAGCATAATTGGCTGTCAGTGTTAACTGAGTGGTTGATTTTGTTATCTCAACTTCTTCACTGAAGCTTATATAAACTGTGTCAGATGGTGATTCTGAATATTTTTCTTTTGGATAGGATGTTCCGGTTACTTTATACGTTCCTTCTGGTAATTGTATTCCATTTTCAGACTCCCAAGTGCCATTTTTTGATAATATCGTCTCGTTTGTCTCTTTGTTTATGAAAGTTAACGAAAAGTTTTTGGGCGTTAGTTGTTTTGTCTTGATGTACTTCTCATAAAAGGCTGCATAGGTTTCTGCACCATTGGCACGAGTCATGTCTCCGCTTTGCTCGAAAGTGAAATCCAATTTTACATTTACCATTTGAGGTTCGTTGGTTGTCATGTCTTCGTTGTCGCTTGAACAAGACGTAAACGCTAAGCCTGCTGTACCAATCAGGGCAAAGATTAATTTTTTATAAGTCATCATTTTATATGGTATTAATTATTTATAATGTCATATTTATTGTGTTGCGCTTCTTGAGCCTTATAGGCATAAAGAAAGCGTAGACCGTCACCATAATCCACTCAGGTTCACCACAAACCTCAAACACACTATGGGTGAGTCTACGCCTAAGCGCAAACCTCACCGTGTGTTTGGTGTTATTATAGCTCGCTTTCTTTTTTCGAGGTGGTGATTCGAGTGGAAAATGAGCAATAAAATTATTTATGTGCCACAATTGTTGAAGCACGACACAAAGTTAGTAAAACTTTTGCGTACAACAAGCAACTATGCAGCAAAAAATGATTCAACTGATAGTTTTTATTCTATACCGCTATGGTTCGCCAATGAAACGCTCAATGTTTTGCATTTGACATGGCGAGAACCGGCGGTGGTTATCCTTGTAATCATCGGCCCAAAAAATGTTCAAAACTGTATTTCTGACATAAAATTGGATTTTTCGTACTCTATATATACCATCCACTACCATCCACTTGTGCATTGTTATAGCATGTAAGAGAAATTGAGGTGGAGGATACTAAAAATAACACTAAATATAGCAAAAACTTTGATTTTAGGCTGTTTTAACTCTGTTTTCGCGCCCATTTTGCGGGTTTTCGCCGCCAATTTGTGCTGTTTCGGTGCTGTTTTTGGTTAAATCCGTCCATTTCTTTTCTATCGTTGTGTCTGTTTCTGCTTTTTGAGGCTGAGGTATGGAGTAAATGTTGGCATATACCTTATAGACATTGCAGGTTTTGGACACAAATGAGTTTTTATGCTTGATATCTTCCGTTATATACTTGCGCGTTTGGTCGTAGTATTCGGGCGTTATCTTTTCAATTCTTTTTTTCTTTATAACGATGCGGTTTTTGTCTGCCATGTTTATTATCTCTTGCGTTCTTTCGCGACATATTCCCAACATTTTTGAAAGTGTGGCAACTGATATGCCATAATCGATGTACTGGTCATTTTCATATCGGTTCAATCCGTATTTTCTGCACATTCTTTTGGCTTCTTTGCCTGTTTCGGCCTGTTTAAAATTATGACTCAGAAAAAGCTGTCTTTTCACCCATCTCTTTCTTTCTATTATCATTTTGAAGCAGAGCAGATACACATGCTTCTTGGCATCTTCCAGCGTGTTTATGCCCAAATTTTCCATGCTGATGTTCTTTTCAGCTTTTTTGTCTTTCAGAGACAGGAAGGTTATGTCTTTCCTATTTTTTACCTTGTCCTCTCTTACCATTCCGTACTCCTGCAAAATTTTAAAGTGTTTTTTGAGTGGACGGTAGTCGCATCCTGTAATGTTGCAAAGTTCTTTCTTTGTATAGCCAACAACTGTGGATGACGTTACTTTGTTCTTTATCAGAAGCGACATTGCCATTGCATTTGCAAACTTGTTATATGCCATTGCTTCGTTTAGAAGATTACATGAAATGCTTATTGTTTGTAACTGGTTTTTCATTATTTTAATTATTTAAAATTAATACATTACGTGAAGTTATTTACAGTAAAATCAGGGTTCGCCCAGACAATCAAAGATGATACGTACTTGATTGGGTGTAAAGATGCGCGTGCTCTTTGTGTATCCGGTTGCCTCAAGTTGTTTGATGAGTGTGGGGTGATGATACAGCCATTGCGCAAATCTTTTTCTTGCACTTGAATCGGCCAGCTCCGGAGCATAAGCTCTTGCCAGTGTTGTCTTGCTGATACTGCCGCGAAATACATGTTCATGTGTTTTTTTCATATTAAAGTAATTTTTACAAAAGTACAAAAAAACTGCAGAAGATACAAACAAATTGCAGACTTTTTTTTAAATCAACAATTTCTTTAGAATTATCGCTCTATATCGCTCTTTCACAAAACTTTGGTGGAATATAAAAAAATTTCATTCTGTATCTTTGCAATTATAAAAAAAGAAGGGATTTGCGCGACAACTTTCGTGCACGTGAACGACAACTGTCAGGCGGAATCCGGATAGTGAGAGTAGTAATAATTTTTAAAAGAAAGGATTGAGTATGGGAATTAGAATCAAGGCGGTGCAGAGAAAGCAAACCGTGGGTAAGTACAAGGACACTTACCGTTATCAGATGGCTGTTGACAACTACAACAGTCTGTCTTCTTCCAAGGTGATTGAGGAGGCTTCTGCACGAAGCGGAATCAACAAAAGCATGTTGGTTGCGTCATGGAGTGTGATTGCCGATGTGGTGAAGGCTTGGTCCACTGAAGGGCATATCGTAAGTTTGCCGGGATTGGGTACCATGCGATTCGGTGTCAATGCCACCACTGTTCAGGACGTTGAGGACGTTGGAAAGGAACTGATAACTTGCCGCAAGGTTATTTTCACTCCGAGCACCGAAATCAAGCAGGAACTGGAGGAAACGAACATCAGCATCACTTGCTATGACAAGGACGGAAACGTGGTAAAGCGCGTTACGAGCGATGACAGCGGAAAGGTGGAAGACCCCGAAGATGAAACCGAAGACCCCGAACCCACTCCCGACCCTACCCCCGATACCGGCGGCGATGACGAGGACGACGGCGGACTGGCCGGATAAGAGGGGCTTGGTTTTCTAGAAAATCTAGAGGAACTGGAAGTACTAGAGATTCTAGAAATACTAGAAAATCCAGATTCCCCCCGGGGCAGAGCCTCTTTAAAGACTAACAGACGGGCCGGTATCTCGTAAAAAGGGATGCCGGCCTGCATTATTTTTATGCCGCTTAATTAATTTATAAGGTGTATTATTTGCAGATTTTTAACCAAAAGACTAATTTTGTATATATTAAAGCACAACAACGGTAGTAAATGGATGAAAAACAACACAAGATAATATCAAGATGTTACCTTGAAATTACTAATATATGCAATCTCAACTGCAAATTCTGCCCCAAGACCAAAAGGGCCAAGAAATATATGGACCAAGCGGAATTTGACTTGCTGACAGACAGACTGAAAGGTCGGATTAAATTCCTTTATTTCCATCTGATGGGCGAACCCTTGCTGCATCCCCTGCTGCCCGCTTTTGTGTTGTCCGCAAAGGAAAAAGGCTTTATACCGGTAATTACCACTAACGGCACTCTGCTCATTGAGAACGCCGCCCGATTGCTGGATGCAAAACCACATAAGATTCAGATTTCCATACATTCGCACGAGGGGAATGAGGGCGCTGACCCTGACGGATATATAGCCCGGGTGATGAACTTTTCAACTGATGCGGCGGAAAGGGGCATCATTGTGGTACTGCGCTTGTGGAACCAGGGCGGATACGAGCGTAACAACGAGAGGATACTGCAGTTGATTGCCCGTCATGTACCCCGTCCGTGGACGGAGCGGTATGACGGATGGAAAATCTCGCCTAACCTTTATGTTGAGTTCGACAAGATGTTTGAATGGCCCGATGAAGACCATGAAGAGTATGCCCAGGAAGAGGTGTTCTGCTATGCATTGCGCAACCAAATAGGCGTTTTGGCGGACGGTACAGTGGTTCCCTGTTGTCTCGACCATGACGGGGCTGTACCTTTGGGCAATCTTTTCCAGCAATCGTTGCACGACATCTTGTCCACGCCCCGTGCGGTTTCCTTGCTCGAGGGGTTTTCGCACCACTTCGCCGCCGAGCCTTTCTGTCGCAAGTGCGGCTATGCTTCAGTTACCAAAAGATTCAGAAAATAAAAACAAAAAACGCTATAAAATCATGTACCAGAAATTTATTATCAATCAGGACGGGTTGTTAAAATTCGGAACCGTATTCATGCACATGGACCTCTTAAACAGGGGTGAAGACTGCCCCTTTGGCGGCGGTTTGTGGAAGATAGACACACAAAGGAATATTGTACTGTTGTACGGGCGTTCCTTTGACTTTGGCTTGCCGGACTTCAGCAAGGTAAAGAATGTAGACTGGCACGGAGTTGGCGGCAGTCCCCTTCCGCTGCTTTATCTGCCTAATTGGCCGGACGAAAGCAATGTACAGCCCATTATCATTTAATCTTATCAAAACAAATACCGCAAATGAAAAAGTTAACAAGCATCTGCATTATTATGATAATCATGGCGGTGTTCCATACTACCGGAGCAGTTGCCAACGACAACGTATTGTTGCCCCAACCCCAACAAATCAGATGGACGGGGGGCAAATTCAGATGGCAGCAGGTACGTATTGTATCCCCCGTTATGGAGCAGCGCTGGCTTGAATTTGCCAACGAAGCGGGTCTGGAGACAAGTGCCGGTGCAAAGGCAACGATTGAGGTGGAGATGGTGGACAACATTCCCGAAGCCGCGGAGGCGCAGAACGAGGCTTATGCGCTTAGTGTGGGAAAACGCCGCATTGCAGTGAAGGCAGTAACGGAGCACGGTGTATGGAACGCTATACAGACGTTACGCCAGCTTATGACCAAGGAAAGAGGGGAACGAACGGCTTTCACCACCTGTGAGATTACTGACTGGCCGGCCTTCCCCATCAGAGGCTTTATGCAGGATGTGGGTCGCAGCTACATTTCAATGGATGAACTGAAACGCGAGATTGCCGTACTCTCCCGCTTCAAAGTGAACGTATTCCACTGGCATCTGACAGAAAATCAGGCATGGAGGCTCCAAAGCAAAATATTCCCCATGCTGAACGACAGCGTAAACATGACACGTATGCCCGGTAAATACTACACCCTGGAGGAGGCGCGCGAATTAACGGAGTTCTGCAAAAGGCATCACGTACTGCTCATACCGGAGATAGACATGCCCGGTCATAGCGCCGCTTTTGTCCGCACTTTCAGGCACGACATGCAATCGCCCGAAGGAATGAAGATTCTGAAACTGCTCATTGACGAAGTGTGCGAAACGTTCGATGACGTTCCTTATCTCCACATAGGAACGGATGAAGTTCATTTCAGGAATCCCCATTTTGTCCCTGAAATGGTATCATACATAAGGGCAAAGGGCAAGAAGGTAATCAGCTGGAACCCGGGTTGGAACTACAAGCCCGGCGAGATAGACATGATGCAGCTGTGGAGCTTCAGGGGAAAGGCCACACCCGGCATTCCGGCCATTGACAGCAAATATCATTATGTGAACCATTTTGACACATTCGGCGATATTGTGGCTCTTTACAACAGTACTATCTACAACAGGCAAAAGGCGGATAAGGACGTGGCCGGAAGCATTATTGCGCTGTGGCACGACCGTCTTATGCAGAGCGAATACGCCCAGATGATAGAAAACGGACTTTACCCCAACGTACTGGCTTTGGCGGAGCGTGCATGGATAGGCGGCGGAACGGAATACTTCAATGGTGACGGAACTAATCTGACCGACGAGAACAGTGACAAATTCAAGGCTTTTGCCGATTTTGAACGCAGAATGTTGTGGCACAAGGAACACACATTCGAGGGCTATCCCTTCGGATACGTAAAGCAAACACACGTCAAATGGAACATTACGGATGCGTTCCCCAACGGTGGCGACTTGTACAAGGCTTTTCCGCCGGAAAACAATACAGCAGACTCTTACAGTTATGAAGGAAAGGAATACGGCGTAAGACAAGCCATAGGGGCCGGCATATACCTGCGGCACGTATGGGGTTCGCTCGGGAGCAACAGTGTGCCTACTTTTTATAAGAACGCAAAGGAAAACCACACGGCATACGCTTACACATGGGTATATTCGCCCAAATCGCAACAGGTGGGACTGTTGGCTGAAACACAGAATTACAGCAGGAGCGAAGCCGACCTTCCACCCCAACAGGGTACGTGGGACAACCGTTGCAGCAGGTTGTGGATAAACGGGGAAGAAGTTGCGCCCCCGGTATGGACAGCCACTCACAAGGTTAAAAGTAACGAAATAGCATTGGGCAACGAGAATTGTGTATCGCGTCCGCCGCTTCTTGTTCATCTGAATAAGGGTTGGAACAAAGTAATGTGGAAACTCCCCGTGGGTGCTTTCAGTACGCCGGAGGTACGTTTGGTCAAATGGATGTTCACGACCGTATTCGTCACCCCCGACGGAAGAAAAGAAATGGACGGACTGGTATATTCCACATCTGCTCCGCAAAAGCATAAATAAGCAAGTAATAGTGTGTATGCCCGCATAAAAAATTGTGTCTATGATGAAAATTCACCTTAATGCCTGCTGTATAGTAGTATGTACTATATTCAGTTTTTTCGCTTTGCCCGTTAGTGCAGACAATGAAAAAATAAAAGTGGCTTGCGTGGGGAACAGCATAACCTATGGTACGGGTGTGCAGAACAGAGAACAAAACGCGTATCCCGTAAGGCTGCAGAAGATGTTGGGGAACCGGTATGAAGTGAGAAACTTCGGCAAGCCCGGCGCCACCCTGCTTGCATGCGGACACCGGCCCTATATACAACAGAAGGAATTCGAGGAAGCCCTGGCATTTGCAGCAGACATCGTTGTAATCCATCTGGGCGTGAATGATACAGACCCCCGAAACTGGCCTAACTATCGTGATGACTTTATTGGCGACTACAGGAATATGCTGAATGATTTCAGAAAGTCTAATCCTAACACAAGATTTCTGATAGCGCGTATGTCACCGTTGTCAGACCGCCACTGGAGATTCGAGTCGGGAACGCGCGACTGGCATCAGGAAATACAGCAAGCTATCGAGAAGGTAGCCAAAAGCGAAAACGTACAGCTGATAGATTTCCATGCGCCGCTATACGCACTTCCTTATCTGATAGAAGACGGCATACACCCTAATGCCGAAGGGGCCGCTGTCCTTGCCAAAGTTGTATATGAGGGCATTACCGGCGAATTTGGCGGGCTGCAGATGTCGCACATGTATTCCGACAATATGGTATTGCAGCATGGCGTACCCCTAAAGATTGGCGGAAAGGCTGATGCCGGCGAGCAAATAACGGTATACATCGACAATCAAAAAAGAAAGGCCGTAGCAACGACTGACGGCAAATGGCATGTCGTACTGGACCCGCTCAATGTTGGTGGTCCGTATACGCTGAGAGTTGTTTCCGACAGCAAGACTCTGAAATATGAAAATGTGATGGCCGGTGATGTCTGGTTGTGTTCAGGCCAGTCAAACATGGAGTTCGGGCTGTCCCTATGCGCTACAGGGAAGCGCGACATCCCCAATGCCGTAAACAAAGACATACGCTTGTATGACATGAAGGCGCGCTGGCGTACAAATGCTGTTGAATGGAACGCAACAGTGTTGGACTCATTAAATCATCTTCAGTATTTCAAGGATACAGAATGGGAAGAATGTACCCCACAGTCTGCCTCACAATTCTCCGCTGTGGCTTATTATTTCGGGAAAATGCTACAGGACAGTCTGGACATCCCTATTGGGTTGATATGCAATGCCGTAGGAGGCTCGCCAGCAGAGGCATGGATAGACCGTCGCACCCTTGAATATGAATTTCCGGCTATATTACGAAACTGGACCCGGAATGATTTTATTCAGGATTGGGTAAGAGAAAGAGCTTCCCTGAACGTAAAGAAGTCGGCCAACCCCCACCAGCGCCACCCATACGAACCCTGCTACTTATATGAATCCGGTGTACGCCCAATGGAGCAGTTCCCGATAAAGGGTGTCATTTGGTATCAGGGTGAGAGCAATGCGCATAACAAGGATGCGCACGAAAAATTGTTCAGACTGCTTGTGCAAAGTTGGCGCAACAACTGGAACAACGCAAAAATGCCCTTCTATTTTGTACAGCTTTCAAGTATGGACAGACCCTCATGGACATGGTTTCGTGACAGTCAGCGTCTGTTGATGAATAAGGTTCCATATTCAGGAATGGCGGTATGTACAGACTGCGGAGACTCACTGGATGTCCATCCAACACGCAAACAGGAGGTAGGGGAAAGACTGGCGTATTGGGCTTTAAACAAGACTTATTTCAGGATGAACGTAATACCCTCGGGACCGCTGTACAAATCTGTATTCTTCCAACAAAACATGGCCTACATTTCCTTTGATTATGCAAAAGGATTACATGCTGGGGACAACGGCGAACTTCTTTGTTTTGAGATAGCGGGTGAAGACGGTGTTTTTTATCCGGCAAAGGCGACTATAGAAGGAGAACAGGTGAGGGCATGGAGTGACAAAGTTAATGCGCCACGAATTGTGCGTTATGGATGGCAGCCGTATACCAGGGCTAATTTGGTAAATTGTGCGGGGTTGCCTGCGTCCACTTTCCGAACAGACACAAAATAAAATGTTATATAATATGAAAACATTGAAACTACTCTTTCTGCTGACCATTATGCCTGCATGGCTGAACGCCGCACCTCATAAGACTCCACAGCAGATTAAGCTAAACAAGAACTGGCAGTTTGCGCAAGCAGACAAGAACGAATGGATGCCGGCAAAGGTGTGCGGAACGGTACACCAAGATCTTATGGACAACGGCAAGCTCATCAATCCCTTCTTCGGCATGAATGAAGAGAAGGTGCAATGGGTTGAAAAGGAAGACTGGAAATACAAGACATCGTTCGTGATTACGAAAGAACAGCTTGAATACAGTGCGGCAATGCTGCGTTTTGAAGGTCTTGACACATACGCTGACATATATCTGAACGGAGCCTTGATAAAAAGAACCGACAACATGTTTGTTGGATACGACATCCAAGTGAAAGAGCTCTTACACGAAGGCGAGAACCATCTTCAGGTGTATTTCCACTCCCCTATCAAACAAACGCTCCCACAGTTGGAAACAGACGGTTTTTCGTACCCTGCGGACAACGACCATAGCGAACAACGCGTGAGCATATATAGCAGGAAGGCGCCTTACAGCTACGGATGGGACTGGGGTATCCGTTTGGCGACCAGTGGTATATGGCGCCCGGTATCGCTGATATTCTATGATGCAGCCTATATAGACGACTTGTATGTGGAGCAACTTGAGATAAATAGTTCAAAAGCAAAAATCAATCATCATTTTGAGATATTTCATCCGGAGCCTGCTGAACTGCGGACGGAAATCAGCGTAACATATTCCTACAAGGATAAGGTGTCAAAAACGGAAAGCCACGGTGTTACATTGAAACACGGCACAAACCTCATCTCCATTCCGCTGGAAATTGATGCCCCCAAGTTGTGGATGCCCAACGGATGGGGAGAAGCCTCTCTATACAAGCTGGATGCGACTGTCAAAGCAGACGGTGTAACGGTTGCCTCGCAATCTAAACTTATAGGTTTACGAGACATAAAGGTTGTCATGGAGGATGATAATGATGGCAAATCATTTTATTTTGTGGTAAACGGGCAGCCAATGTTCGCAAAGGGTTCCAACTTTATACCGGACGACGCCCTGTTGCCCAATGTCACCCCGGAACGATATACGCGTCTCATGCAGGATGTAAAAGACGCTAACCACAACATGATACGCGTTTGGGGCGGTGGTATTTACGAAGATGAAAAGTTCTACGAAGCTGCTGACAAAATGGGCATTTTAGTGTGGCAGGACTTTATCTTTGCTTGTACCACATATCCCAGCGATTCTGTCTTTCTGAACCGCGTTAAGGATGAGGCTGAATATAACATCAGACGGCTGCGCAATCATGCCAGTCTGGCCATGTGGTGCGGCAACAATGAGATATATGAGGGAATGCGCTATTGGGGATGGAGCAAAAAGTATGAACCGGCCGTATGGCAACGCATGCAACAGGGGTACAATAAAATCTTCCACAATCTGCTGCCCGCAATGGTAGAGATGTATGACAAAGGCAGGTTTTACATGCATAGTTCTCCTTATGAGGCAAACTGGGGAAGGCCGGAAAGCTGGAAAATTGCCGACAGTCACAACTGGGGTATATGGTATGGACAAAAACCCTTTGAAAGTCTTGACAATGAAATACCGCGTTTCATGAGTGAATATGGTTTTCAATCATTCCCCGAAATGAAGACCATCGCATCGTTTGCCTCGCCTGAGGACTATGCCTTGGAATCGGAGGTGATGAACGCCCATCAAAAGGCCACTATCGGAAATGCACTGATTAAAAAAACGATGGCACTGTATTATGACGAGCCCAAAGACTTTGAAGAGTTAGTTTACAAAGGACTTGTTCTGCAGGGTTTTGGAATAAGGCACGGCATTGAGGCGCACCGACGCAACCGCCCATTCTGCATGGGCACACTTTATTGGCAATTAAATGACAGTTGGCCCGTGGTATCATGGTCGGGCATCGACTATTTCGGCAACTGGAAAGCCCTGCATTATCAGACGCAAAGGGCTTATGCGCCACTGCTCCTTAATGCCGTTAGGGAAGGTGACAGCATAACGGTCTATGCAATTTCTGACAAACTGGAATCATACAAGAATGCGTCACTCGAGTTGAGGCTGAAAGACTTTAACGGAAAGACCCTGAAGAAAATGTCTGTTAAGAACGATGTGCCGTCCAACTCTTCTGTAAGATTCCACATACTGAATTACAAGGAAATGGCCGTATCACCGGCAAACACTTTCCTTCAAATGACGCTTAAGAGTGCAAGTGGCGAACTCCTCTCTAAAGAAATATATTACTTCTGTTATCCCAAAGAACAAGCATTGCCCGCCACTGATATACGATATAAAATCAGACAAGAAGACGGCAGATGCGAAATCAGTCTAAAGGCTGGACAACTGGCGCGTGATGTCTTTATTGAGATACCTTTCCAGGGTGCTCGTTTCAGCGATAACTTCTTTGACTTACTTCCTGGTGAGAGCAAAAAGGTAACAATCACATCGCCTCAGATTAAGCAAGACGGCCAACTGACGCTAAAAATACGACATTTAAAAAATATTATTCACATAAACAAATAAACAAATGAAACTCACAAAACAGCTAACAAGCCTGATTGGCTTTTCAGTGGCAGGATTTATGTTCCTTTCCTGCTCTGATTCGGAAAAAGCGAATTATCAGATTATTCCCATTCCTCAGGAAATCAAACTGGCTGAACAAGGCGAGTTCTTACTTAACGAAGGGACAAAAGTGCTTTATCCCGAAGGAAACGCCAAAATGCAGAACAATGCCAATTTCCTTGCCGAATATGTAAAGGAAAAGACTGGTATAGAGCTTGATGTAACTACAGGTACTGAAGGGAAAGGTATAATTTTGCAAGTAAAAGAGAACAAGAAAGCCCCTGAAAGCTACACGCTTAAGGTTTCTGCAGACAAAGTGGTGATTTGCGGCGGTTCAGAAGCAGGCGTATTCTATGGCATACAAACCCTTCGCAAGTCATTGCCCGTTACTGATAACGGTAAGGTTGCGCTTCCTGCAGTTGAAATTGATGACGCACCACGTTTCAGCTATCGTGGAGCTATGTTGGATGTTGCCCGCCACTATTTCACACTGGATTCCGTTAAGCGTTACATTGACCTGCTTGCCATGCATAACATTAACAGATTCCACTGGCATCTGAGCGAAGACCAAGGCTGGCGTATTGAAATAAAGTGCCGTCCGCTGCTTACTGAGAAGGGGTCAAAACGTACTGAAACAGTCATCGGACGCAACTCAGGAGAATATGACGGTAAGCCTTACGGCGGTTTCTATACTCAGGAGGAAGCGCGCGAAATTGTAGCATATGCCGCCGACCGTTACATTACCGTAATACCTGAAATTGACATGCCGGGCCACATGATGGGTGCACTCCATGCATATCCAGAACTTGGCTGCACCGGCGGTCCGTACGAGGTATGGCGTCAATGGGGAGTTTCAGAGGAGGTACTTTGTGCGGGTAACGACGCTACTCTGAAATTTATTGAAGACGTGCTTGGCGAGATTGTGGAAATCTTTCCCTCTGAGTACATACATGTTGGCGGTGACGAATGTCCAAAAACACGTTGGAAAGAATGCCCCAAGTGCCAAGCCCGCATAAAGGCTCTCGGAATTAAGGGCGACGACAAGCATACAGCAGAAGAATATCTTCAGAGTTTCGTAATCAAACATGCCGAGAAGTTCCTCAACAGCAAGGGACGACAGATGATTGGTTGGGACGAGACGCTTGAGGGCGGACTGGCGCCCAACGCCACAGTGATGTCATGGCGGGGCGAAGGCGGCGGTATTGAAGCGGCACGTCAGAAACACAATGTCATAATGACGCCAAACACCTACCTTTATTTTGATTACTACCAGTCCAAGGATACAGAAAATGAACCACTTGCCATCGGCGGATATTTACCATTGGAGCGTGTCTACAGCTATGAGCCAATGCCTAAATCACTGAGCGTTGAGGAGCAGAAATACATTGTTGGTGTGCAGGCAAACCTATGGGCTGAATACATTCCGTACTTCAGTCATGCAGAATACATGCTGTTACCACGATTGGCTGCCCTTTCTGAAATTCAGTGGAGCAATGCGGATAAAAAGAATTATGAATGCTTCCTCAGCCGTCTGCCCCAATTGGTGCAACTTTATGATGTAAAACAATACAACTATGCCACACACGCGTTTGACATTAAAGCCAGCCTAATACCTGATGCACAGGAAGGAGTGCTCAAAGTGGCATTCAAGACTATAGACAACTGCCCCATCCACTATACACTTGACGGAACCGAGCCAAACGAAACATCGCCTCTGTACAAAGATACAATCAAAATTAAAGAGGCATGCACCATCAACGCTATTGGCATACGTCCGACTGGAAAGACACGTATATTTACAGAGGAAGTCAGACTGCACAAGGCCAGTTTCAAACCGATAACGCTTCTTAAACCAGCAAGTGGCGGATATACCTTCAACGGTCCCGGCCTACTCTTGGACGGACTTAAAGGAGAATTCAACTACAAGACCGGACACTGGATGGGATTCCAGTCAAACGATATAGAAACAGTTATCGACATGAAGGAACCGACAGAAATCAGCAGTGTCTCCATTTCTACGCTGGTTGAAAAAGGCGACTGGGTTTTCGATGCCCGTATCTTTGCAGTTTACACATCACAGGACGGCAAGCAATACACTGAAGTTGCAAAGGAAGAATATCCTGTAATGACACTCGACAACCCCAACAAGATTTACGAACATACCCTAAAGTTCGACCCCGTCAAAACACGCTATATAAAGGTATTTATACAACCAGAACACGTTTTACCCGACTGGCACAGCGGTAAAGGCGGAAGAGCCTTCGTATTCATAGACGAGATTATCGTTGAATAATCAGTCTGGGAGTTATAGGTTTATTCTGTAATATTGGTTTCCGATAAAACTGTTTTTGACAGAATAAAATTAGGGCTGTTTCCATTTGCTGGAATCAGCCCTTTTTGATTATTCTGTCTCTGCAACAAAAATAAGGAAACCATGGGTATAAGCACACATTTTATCGGACACCAATATTCCTTTTCTCAAAATAAATTCGTAAATTTGCGCTGTTGTCATCCGACAGCATGAGTGAATTAAAACTATTTACTAACCCAGCCGCCAAGTCTGTCGAAAGGAGCAGGGGAATTCAGCGCGGCAATAGAGTGATCTATGAAAGAATGCTGAACAAGCCAAAATGCCGATTTTGATGAAACGACAGGCGTCGGAACCGCCAAAAAGCCGATTTTGATGTAAACGACAGGCGTCGGAACCGCCAAAAAGCCGATTTTGATGAAACGACGGGCGTCGGAACCGCCAAAAAGCCGATTTTGATGCAAACGACGGGCGTCGGAACCGCCAAAAAGCCGATTTTGATGCAAACGACGGGCGTCGGAACCGCCAAAAAGCCGATTTTGATGAAACGACGGGCGTCGGAACCGCCAAAAAGCCGATTTTGATGAAACGACGGGCGTCGGAACCGCCAAAAAGCCGATTTTGATGAAACGACGGACGTCAAACCAGCCAAAAAGCCGATTTTGGATTTCAGCAGAATAATTAAAAACTTTAAAACAAGAAAAAATTATGGCTACACAAATTAATTCAATTGCTTTCAGTCATATCAATCTGGGATTGCACAACGATTTTCACTGCAAGGCTTATAGTAAGATGAAGGCTGCCGGCGCACAGGCACTGCACATCGAAAACCTGCTGCCGACCTACGGCGAACTGGTGGAATTGGAATCAAGTATAGTACGCCGTCAGACTGCATATGTAAGTACGGTACAACTGAACGATGCGGACAAGGCACGCGACAAAGCCATGGGTGTAATCTTGAATATTATAACCGCGCATAAGACAAACACTATTGAGGCAAAGCGCACTGCAGCATTGGCATTGGATGCTATGGTTGCAACATATCGTGGTATCACTAACCATGAAAAACGCACACAAACACGAGAGGTGATTGGTTTGATTAATCTCTTGAAATCAGATAAGGCCACACCTCACATTACGCTGTTGGGGCTTACTGAAGAACTTGAAGCGTTAGAAGAGAAGAACGCAGCCTTTGCGGCCATCGACGACGAGAAGCTTCAGGAAGAGGTGGAACGCTTGCCACAGAAGGACATCGACACCGAGGAACTGCGCAAGCAGGTGGACGCCAAGTATGCCGAGATTGTGCAGACGGTGAATGCCTATGCCATTGTGCAGCCCACCGAGGCCATTGAGGCGTTCATTGCGCAGATGAACGCGCTCATCAGCCTTACCAAACCTGCCTCCGGCGGCAGCTCCGGCAGCGGTTCATCATCATCCGGCACAGACGCCCCCGGCACGCAGCCCACTGATCCCGACACCGGCGGCGGTTCATCATCAACCGACACGGACACCAACCCCGACAACGAACCCACCAACCCCGACACCGGAGGCGATGACAACCCCTATGAGGATGAGGACGGTGGATTGGCCGGGTAAAAAAAGACTCCCCTCGTTGCTCCACAAGGGAGGGGAGTATTTTGATTCTGTAAAATAGGATATCTGGAAAAGCTAGAATATCTGGAAAAGCTAGGATATCTGGAAATGCTAGAATATCTGGAAATGCTAGAATATCTGGAAAAACTAGAATAACTAGAAAAGCCAATAAAAAAAAGACGGAGAAGAGCGGATGGTTATCCTCTGCGCTTCTCCGTCTTGTCCGTTACGCCCTACCGCTACTCCTGGGGCAGCAGGCGGAAGACCACAAGCTCGCTGTGGGAACCTATGCGGAAGGGCGGGCCCCACAGGGAAAGGCCCTGCGAGACATAGGCCTGCACGCGGCTCAGGCGGCGGTAGCCGTGGCTCTGGTCAAAGATGGCATCGGTGAGCCAGGTAAAGGGCCACACCTGTCCGCGGTGGGTATGGCCGCAGAAGATCATGTCGGCGCCCAGTGAGTCGGCCAGGGCAATCTCGCTGGGCTGGTGGTCCAGCACTATGACAGGCCGGTCCTGCGGCACAAGGGACATCAGCTGGCCGAGCGGCAGACGGCTGCGGTTATGGCGGTCGTCACGTCCCACAAGGGTGATGCCCTCGGGCAGCACGGCCACCGAGTCGCGCATCAGGCGGACGGGCGTATCGCGCAGGTATCGTTCCACCTCCCATATTCCGGCAATGAACTCGTGGTTGCCGGGCACCATGTACACACCCATGGGGGCATATAGACGGTTCAGGTCGTCCGCCATGTGCTGCGCCTTCAGCGGATACAGGTTGTTGTCGACAAGGTCGCCGGCGATAAGGATGAGATGGGGCTTCTGCGCGTTGATCAGGTCTACATAGTCTGCCAGGCGGTTGCGGCCGGTGCCGTCGCCCAGATGCACGTCGCTGATGCCCACCACGGTAAGCGGCTGCGTGGCGTGCAGCCCCCGGAGCGGTATGTCCACTCGGGAAACGCGGGGGTTGATATAGTTGAGATAGCCGTAGACGAGCAGGCATACGGTGGCACAGACGGCCAGCGGAAAACCGTGGCGGAACTGGGGCAGCAGCAGCCGGACTGCGTCTGCCACAAGCATGGCCATGGTCCAATAGAGCATGAAGACGAGCCATGCCGTACCCACGGCGTGCAGGCCGCGCACCAGCCATTCGGACACATCGGAATGGCGCAGCAGCATGGCGCCGATGAAGCTAAGCGAAAGGCAGACAAGCAGCAGCGCCACCGCCACGCGGCACACCCAATGCACGGGAGGGAGCCACTGCAGCAGACGGACGCAGAAATAGACATTGGCTGCCGCCAGCGATATCAAGGCGGCGGAAAGGATGAGCTGGAACATGGGTCAGAAGCGGAAATAGCGCTTGGCGTTGTAATAGCAGATGTCCTGCACCATGCCGCGGATGCGCTCCATCTCCTGCACGGGCAGCTCGCCGTTCTCCACATCGTTGCCGATGAGATTGCACAGCGTGCGGCGGAAATACTCGTGTCGCGGATAGGAAAGGAATGAGCGGCTGTCCGTGAGCATGCCCACAAAGCGGCTGAGCAGGCCCAGCAGGGAGAGGGCGTTGAGCTGGCGCTCCATGCCGTCCTTCTGGTCGTTGAACCACCATCCGCTGCCAAACTGAATCTTGCCGGGCACGGGACCTTCCTGGAAGTTGCCTATCATGGTGGCGAGCATCTCGTTGTCAGAGGGGTTGATGCAATAGAGTATGGTCTGGGCCAGACTGTCCTCGCGGCAGAGGCGGTCAAGGAAGCGGGCCATTGAGGCGGCGGTGTCCACGGTGCCGATGGAGTCGTAGCCGGTGTCGGGGCCGAGGCGCTGCATCATCTTGGTGTTGTTGTTGCGGATGGGGCCGTAGTGGTACTGCTGTGTCCATCCTGCGCGTGCGTCCTGCCGGCCGAACTCGAGGAGCAGCGCCGAGCGGAACTTGTTCATCTCGTCGGCTGTGGCGGCGCGTCCGTCCATCACTTTGGCGAAAACGGCGGCCACCTCGGTCTCGGTAAAGTCGTCGGCATAGAACTCGGTTAGTCCGTGATCGGACAGGCGGCAGCCCATGGAGCCGAAGAAGTCGTGGCGAATCTGCAGCGCCTCGAGCAGCTGGCCGTAGGTCTTTATTTCCATGCCGGCGGCTGCGCCCAGCCTCTCAACGTAACTGCGGTAGGCGGCAGGGTCTTCAATGGCCATGGCCTTGTCGGGCCGCCATGTGGGGAGCATCTTCACCTGGAATCCGCTCTCGCGCGTCTGGCTGTGGTACTCGAGCGAGTCGGCAGGGTCGTCTGTGGTGCATACCACCTCCACGTTGTAGCGCTGCATCAGTCCGCGTGCGGAAAATCCGGGCTGCTGCAGCTTCTCGTTGCATTCGTCGTAAATCTCGCGTGCGGTATCGGGATTGAGCAGTTTTTCAATGCCGAAGGCGGTGCGCAGTTCCAGGTGGGTCCAGTGGTAGATGGGGTTGCGCATGCAGTAAGGCACGGTCTCGGCCCACTTCTGGAACTTCTCCCAGTCTGACGCGTCGCCGGTTATGTAGCGCTCGTCCACGCCGTTGGTGCGCAGGGCGCGCCACTTGTAGTGGTCGCCGCCGAGCCACAGCTCTGTAATGGAGCGGAAGCGGTGGTCCTGGGCCACTTCTCTGGGGTTCAGATGGCAGTGGTAGTCAATGATGGGCAGATGTTTTGCCGACTCGTGGTACAGCTGCTTAGCGGTCTCGGTCTGCAGCAGAAAGTCTTGGTCCATAAAGTTCTTCATAGGGCGCAGGTTTTACATGGCAAAGACATTGAATCCGCCGTCCACAACGGCGACGGTTCCGGTAACGAACGCCGAGGCGTCGCTGATGAGATAGTGGATGGTGCCGCACAGTTCCTCGGGCTTGCCGAAGCGCTTGAAGGGCGTCTGGCGGATGACGTCGGCTCCGCGCTCGGTAAGACTGCCGTCAGGGTTGGTGAGCAGCGCACGGTTCTGGTTGGTAAGGAAGAAGCCGGGCGCAATGGCATTGACACGGATACCGGGGGTGAACTTGCTGGCCACCTCGTTGGCGAGGAAGGCGGTGAAGTTGCTGATTCCGGCCTTGGCGGCGGCATAGCCCATCACACGGGTGAGCGGACGGAAGGCCGCCATGCTGCTGAAGTTCACTATGGCGCCCCTGCCGGCCTCTACCATCGGCTTTAGGAACACCTGGGTGGGGATTACGGTTCCGGTAAGGTTTACGTTGAGTACCTTCTGGAACTCCTCCACCTGCACGTCGAAGAGGGTGCCTGTGGGGGTAATGGTGGCGCCGGGCATGTTGCCCCCGGCAGCGTTGAGCAGCGCATCCACACGGCCGTAGCGCTGCATCACCTTCTTGCACACAGCCTCAACCGAAGCCACGTCCATAACGTCGCAATAATAGAAGACGGCCTCGCCGCCAAGCGCGAGGATGTCGGTTATGAGGGCATCGCCCACATCCTTGCGCCGTCCGAGCAGAACCACCTTTGCGCCCTGCTGTGCCAGATACTTGCCTATTTCGCGGCCTAAAACTCCCGTACCGCCGGTAATCACCACCACGCGGTCGCGTATGTCAAACAAATTGGTATTCATGATATGTGTAAATATTAAGTTTCTTCGATATACTCTCTGTCCACTACGGCCATTACGCCCTCAACCTGTCCCAGCGCAAGCATACGCCCGTGGAAGGAATAGCCTGCGTTGTAACCCATCTTGTCGTCGCCCAGCATCAGGGGGGCATGGTCCACACGCATGGGCAGATCGGGATTGATGGCGCGGAAGATGCGGCACAGTTCTATGATGTCGGCACGTCCGGCCAAATGGCTGGCCTCCTTGAAATCGCCGTTGGGAAACACGTCGGTGCTGCGCAGATGGACAAACCACGTGCGGTGGGCGTATCTGCGTGCAAGGGCGGTCACGTTGTTGTGTGCGCCGGCACTGAGAGAGCCGGAGCAGAAGGTGAGTCCGTTATGCGGATTGGGCACGGCCTTCATCAGCCAATCAATGTCGGCATCGCAGGTAACAATGCGCGGCAGACCGAGTATCTGCAGGGGCGGATCGTCGGGATGGACGCACATGCGGATGTCCCACTCGTCGCAGACGGGCATAATGGCAGTGAGGAAATATTTCATGTTTTCGCGCAGCTGGTCGGGGGTGATGCCGTCATAAAGCGAAAGCAGGCTGCGGAAAATCTCAACAGGCTTTTCATCGTCTTCCTTGATATTGCCGTTGACAAAACCTTGTGTCTTCACGATGATGTTGTCCACCAGACGGCGCTCGTCCTGGGGTGTGAAGGTCTGCTTCATCTCCTCAACCTTTTCCAGTGTCTCGGCGCTGTAGTCCTGTTCGGCTCCGCTCCGTTTGAGAATAACGCAGTCGAAATAGGCGAACTCGGCGTGCGAGAAGAACAGACTGGATGTGCCGTCGCCGTTGGGATGGGCAAGGTCGGTACGCGCCCAGTCAAGCACGGGCATGAAATTGTAGCAGACGGTGCGCACCCCTGCCCTGCCCAGGTTGGCAAGGCTTATCTTGTATTTTTCTATGAGTTCGTCGCGGTCCGGACCGCCATATTTGATACTTTCGCAAACGGGCAGACTCTCCACCACGCTCCAGCGCAGTCCGAACGACTCGATGTAATGCTTAAGGTCGAGAATGTCTTCCAGTGTCCACACCTCGCCGTTCGGCACATCGTGGAGAGCGGTTACAATACCTTCCACACCTATCTGGCGCAGCATGTCAAGCGTAATCTTGTCTTTGCGTCCGAACCAACGCCATGTCTTTTCCAACATAAGGCTATAATATTATTGATTAGTACAGATTGATTAGTACAGAGAAGTGATTTAACCTACAACTTTCTTGTATCGGGGAACAAGCGTCTTAAGCACGCACCAACCTGCAAAATAGGCGACGGCACAATAGCAGAAGACAATGAAATAGCCGGCTGGCTTGCCCGTGAATCCCATGAACGTCATTTGTGTGGCATCGGCGTAGACAAACAGTTCGCCGGAAATCATGTTGATGGCAAAGGAGCTTATTCCGCCGGCAAGTCCGTTGATGCCGGTCATGGTGCCGATTGCTTTCTTTGGGAAAAGATCGCTGGCTACGGAGAACAGATTGGCTGACCACGACTGGTGAGCGGCTCCGGCAATACCGATGAGGATCACGGGGAACCAATAGCTGTAGACTCCCAATGGCTGGGCAAAGAGGGTGAGCAGCGGAAACAGCGTGAAAATGAACATGGCCTGCAGGCGCGCCTCGTAAGGTATCTTTCCGGTGCGGTCGATGATAATGGTAGGCAGTTTGCCGCCGTAGAGCGAAAGCATGGTAATGGCATAAAGCACGAATAGCAGGAGTATGGCAGTGGGATTGTCTGACGAGAGCTGATAGACGTCTGACAGATACGCCGGTGTCCAGAACAGGAAGAACCACCACACGCCGTCAGTAATCAGTTTGGCAAAGAAAATGGCCCAGGTCTGGGGGAAGGTCAGGAACTTGGCAAAGGGTATATTGTCTTCCTGTTCAGTTTCCGCGGTTGATACGGCTACCTTATCCTCTTCATCATCCAAATGGATATACTTCAGTTCTTCCTGATTGACATACTTGCATTTCTCGGGCTTTTGGTAAAGGAAGAGCCAGAAGCCCAACCAAACGAATCCTAACGCTCCGATAATGATAAAGGCCATCTCCCATCCGTTACCAATGCCGACGTTCTTGAAGTAGCGTGCCAGCAGAGGAATGCTCAACGGGGCGACAAGCGCGCCGATGGTGGAACCGCTGTTAAAAATGCTGGTGGCAAAGGCGCGGTCTTTCTTGGGAAAATATTCCGCGGTTACTTTAATGGCGGCAGGGAAATTTCCGGCCTCACCGATTCCGAGCACCACGCGGGATATGATAAAGAAATAGGCGCTGACGGTAGAAATAGTTACCGCCAAAGCTCCGGTGGCCTGGAACAGGTCTTCGCTGCCGCCAAGGTCGAGATGCCATATGGTGGCAAGGCCGCAGAAGGCGTGCATACAGGCTCCGAAGGACCAGATTACTATGGCCCATACATAGCCTTTACGTGTACCTATCCAGTCAATGAAACGTCCGGCAAAAACATTGGCTACGGCATAGACCAGGGAGAAAACGGCGGCTATTCTGCCATAATCGGCATCGGTCCAGTGAAACTCCGGCGCTATAAAATCCTTCCAGGTAAGCGAAAGAACCTGTCTGTCCATGTAATTGATTGTAGTGGCGAGGAACAACATTCCGCAAATCACCCAACGGAAGTTCGTGCTTTTCATCTTATTCATTTGCATTACTTAAAATATGTTTTATAGTTTATTTACAGTTAATTAAACGCATTTAATGATGTATTGGTTGAATTCCATTAAATTAACGGGCAAGCGATACGTAGTGAAGACAGTCGCGACAAATTTCAGCAATACGGTTCCAGTCTTCTTTATGAATGAGGTCCTTGGGCAGAAGTTTGCTTCCCATACCCACACAGAACACGCCGGATTTGAACCATTCCTTTATGCTGTCTTCGGTGGGCGAAACACCGCCGGTCACCATAACCTTGGTCCATGGACAGGGAGCTACAAGATTCTTGACAAAAGTGGAACCGTAAACTTCGCCGGGAAAAACTTTTGTTACGTCGCAACCGCATTCCTGGGCTTTGCCTATTTCGCTGATGGTTCCGCACCCGGGGCAATACGGTACCAAACGGCGGTTGCAGACAACGGCGATGTCGGGATTAAATAAAGGTCCCACGATAAAGGAAGCGCCAAGCTGCATATAAAGCGAGGCAGTGGGGGCATCTACCACAGAACCTACCCCCAAAATCATTTCGGGACAATTTTCTGCCGCGAATTTTTCACATTCTGCAAAAACCTGATGGGCAAAATCTCCTCTGTTGGTAAATTCAAACACTCGGATGCCTCCGTCATAACAGGCTTTAATTACATTATTGACAATGCGGGCATCCTTATGATAGAAAACTGGAACAATACCAGTCTCCTTCATCTTTAGCAAAACTGCTAACTTATCAAATCTGGGCATATCGATATAAAATTATCTTTGTACTCGGCCGTTAGTATTTCCGTTCATTAACGACTCAACTTCCTCAGTGGTTACCATATTAACATCTCCGGGTATGGTATGTTTCAAAGCACTTGCGGCTACTGCAAACTCCAGCGTTTTCTCCATACTGAAGCCGGACAGCAATCCATGGATGATACCAGCGGAAAAAGAATCTCCGCCACCCACTCTGTCCACTATCGGATTGATATCATAACGTGTACTGCTATAGAATTTCTCTCCGTCATATATCAATGCCTTCCAACCGTTATGCGTGGCACTGAAACTTTCGCGCAAAGTGCTTACGACATATTTGAAACCGAAAGCCGACCTCATTCCTTCAAAAATCTTTTCATATCCTTGTGCATCGGTATTACCTTTATCTACGTCTGCCTCAGGTTTGAAACCAAGACAAAGCTCGGCATCCTCCTCATTTCCGATACACACATCCACATACTGCATCAGGGGACGCATGACCGATTGAGCCTTTTCTGGCGTCCACAGTTTTTTGCGGAAATTAAGGTCGCAGCTAACGGTAACGCCTGCCTTCTTTGCCGCAATACACGCCAAACGCAAACACTCTGCGGCAGTATCGCTGATTGCGGGCGTAATACCACTCCAATGAAACCATACCGCATCCTCAAATATTGCGTCGAAATCAAAATCATCAGGTGTGGCGGTACTGATACTGCTTCCGGCCCTGTCATAAATAACTTTACTGGGACGCAAACTGGCACCGGTTTCCAAATAATAAATGCCTAACCTTGAACCGCCGCGAGAAACATATTGCGTATTGACGCCCCATTTACGCAAACTGTTAATTGCAGCCTGTCCAATCTCATGCTTCGGTACCTTACTCACAAAACAGGCACAGTGACCGAAATTGGAAAGGCTTACAGCTACATTTGCCTCTCCGCCACCATAATTTACATCAAATGTATCACTCTGCACAAAACGGGAATGTTCTGGTGTGGACAACCGCAACATTATCTCTCCCATTGTTATAACCTTCGCCATAATCTACTCAAAATAGTTAATATAAACATAATGGAATATAGCCAAAAACATGCATAGTTCCATAAATTCCACTCAAAGTTATAAAAAAATATCCAAAAAATACGGAAATGACAAATTATTCGGCCGTATGAATTAACGTTTTTCCGGCTGTCACCCCCTCGGGACCCTTCACATAACGTATTTCACATCTATGCCAGTTGTATTCCCTCTTTCTTGTACCGCGCTACACTCCCATACACCTATGGATGGTTTAACAACAGAAGTGGACATAAAGTTTCGTTCGGTTATTGCCTAAAAGAACAAACAGGATGCCATAATATCAAGCATCCTGTTTACTGTATTTATAAAAACTTCTATAAACGAGGCTGTATCCATTTGAGCCATCGTTCCAGTTCGCCAGTCCATTCGCGCTTATAGGCAAACCAGTCATGAAACGCCCATCCGTGTTTTCCGTTTGGATAGACATGAAGGGTTGCACTGACCCCCTTGTCTACCAATGCCTGATAATAGGCTATGCTGTTCTTTACCGGAACCAGGTCATCGTCTGAACTGTGCATAATAAAGGCTGGCGGTGTTTGTGACGTAACTTGTTTTTCATTGCTGTACTTTACCGCGACTTCTTCTGATGCATTCTTACCGATGAGATTCTCCCGTGTGCCCATGTGCGTGAATGAGGGGTCAAGCGTAATCACAGGATAGAACAAAATCTGGAAATCGGGTCGATTGCTGCTGCCGGTATAATGTGTACTGGCCATTGCTGCGAGATGCCCGCCTGCAGAACAGCCTTGAATGCCAATTTTACTGAATCCCCACTCCTTGGCATGGCCGCGCAGTATCTGCAGGCCCCGCTGAGCATCGTCAAGGGGCACTTCGCGGTGTCCGTTAGGAAGTCTGTAGTGCAGAATGGCATAGGCGATTCTTTGGTTAAGATACCATTGTGCCATTGGAAACCCTTCAGTTCCGGTACACACACAATGATAGGCGCCTCCGGGGCAGGCCATTACACACATTCCGTTTGGGTGCGACGGCAAAAAGACGGTAAGTGTGGGCTTGGTAATGTTACGTAGCACTCCGTCGGTATCTATCATATCACCGGTCTGTCCGTTAGAAGTAGGCGCACCGTTCGGCCACAATTCTATTATGGCATGGGGAGTAGGCTGCTGTGCAGAAAGAAAGGCTGTACACAGAAACTGGAAAAGAACGATCAAATATCGCTTCATGGCAAGAAACTGTTAGAACTTAACGCCTAAGGTGCAGGTAATGGTATGACGGTTCAGATTAACATCAACGGGATTGATCGTAGCGTATGCCAGATTGGGATTGTCTAGTACAAACTGACCTTCACCGGTAAAGCTGTCATCAAATGCATAATACTTGCCGCTCTGCTGACGGAAACGGTATGCAAGGTCAAAATAGACTTTCTTGAAACGGTAGCCGAGCCCACAGGTAATAAGATTCACGTCGCTCAAGTTCATGTATCCAGTTCCGCTCACATAGTCCATAGCGTAGCTGTCTATATGCTGCGTAAAACGGGCATCGTCCTTAAACATGGAAGAAACGTAGTTGTAGCCCAGACGCAGAGCTAAGTTGTCAGTTGCATTGAATTCGAATCCCATCTTTACTGTATGCTGGCCGCGCAATGTTTTTTTGTTCAGGTCGTTCATGGCCTTGTCAGATGTGCGGCGATGATATCCCCCACCCCATGAATCGTACTCATAGTCAGAATAGCTCATATGGTTCTTTCCATAATTGGCATACTCGTATTCTACGCCCCAGGCAAAGTAGCGGTCTACGGTACTTCCCATGCTGACTCTTGCACGCCATGGTGTGCGCAGATTGTATTCCAGGTAGTTGTCATCCTCGGAGGGGTGCTTGTAGTAATCATCCGGAAGATAGACATCCTGCTTTGTTTCTGAATCATAGTAATACTTTGACCAAATGTCCCAAACTGCGTCAGACTTGAGGGAATACCATGTGGGCGTTTCCACCGTAAGTCCTACGCGGAAGGGATTGTCCTCAATGGGCCGGATAATGGTACCGGCCTTTACGTTGATACCAAATCCGCTAATGCGCTGGACAGCATCGATTGTATAGTCCTGAATGGAACCGTCTGAACCGTTGCGTTCTTCAGTGTAAGAGGTGAAACGGTCATAATCCACATTGTTTGCACCAATGGTAAGACCTACATAATAACGGTCGCTGATGTTGGTGCTGAAGTTAATGTCATAAGCCTGAATTGATCCGCTTGTATAGTTGGAGAAGCGATTCAGCTGCGCGCTGTAAGGGTTGTAAAATCCCTTTTCATCTTGTTCATACAAATATGCATTATAGGCAGCACCATAGAGCGCGTAACCGAAATTCTTCTCATCATAATAGCTATTCGCAAGAGAAGCAAACTGGTCGGCTTGGGACAATCCGCCAAGGTTTCCATTATCTGCATAATACGCTGAACCAAAATTAAATGTCTTTTGGTAATTAAAGGCAAAATTTACGAAGTTCACCTTAGGATTGTCAATGCGGAAAGCTGCGACAAAACCCATCTGGTCAAATGTTCCACGGCCAGTCTTGTCTTCCTGATACCTGCGGTCCTTTTGCCACATACCTCCAGCAGTAAACGCCACATCAGAACGGCGGTACATGCCAATTGCAGCCGGATTGCTGCTGATAGCGCTGATGTCGGCACCCAACGCCCCTAAAGCACCGCCCATTCCCACATAGCGGGCCGTACCGATAATATCGGATGTTGAGGACAACTCGGCATTGGTATATACAGTCTGCGCCATAATGCCGGCAGAAGCGAGCATGAGCGGAAAGGTCAATAATAAACGTTTCATATATATGTTAAAGGTTATAATCGTTAATAAAATTATTTCACATATCTGTTTAATTGGATGGTCATCATTTAACGGCCGCCACGTCCGCCACCGCCACCACGGCTACCGCCACCGGAGAAACCTCCTCCGCCACGGCTTCCACCTGAGAATCCGCCACCGGAACTTCCTCGTGAAGGTGAACTGTACGATGAAGAAGACGAAGACGAACGAGAACTTCTTGATGGTGTACTGTATGTTGAACTGCTTCTGCTTCCACGCGAAGAAGAATTGTATCGTCCGCCGTTTTGGTTGGCTGGCATGCGGTTTCCGCGAGAAGGAGAAGATGTAACACCCGCATTGCGTCCGCCACGAGAAGAAGCCATGTTGGAACGCGAAGCTGTAGCATAGTTCCGGCCACCACGGGAAGAAGTAACCGCACCTCTACCGCCACCAGGCCGCTGGCCGCCATTAGCTACAGCACTGCCTCCGGGACGATGTGGGCGTGGAGGTGCTGCAGGCGCCCAACCATGATGCCAGCCTGGACCCCAACCGTGGTGCCAGCCAAGATGGCAGTGTCCCCAACCCCATCCCCAGCTGCACCAACTGTACCAGCCGTGACGGTAATAAGGTCCGTACCAACCATACCAGGGATCGTACCAAGGATCATACCATCCGAAACAAATATCCCACATAAACGGATCATAATGATAGAACCCATGATAACGTGACAAACGGGTTGAGAAATAGTAGTCGTCATTATAAGGTTCATCTACAGCATAATTTTGCTCATAACGCACCAGATACTCCTTTTGTTCCAATGTGTCCGGACTGTCTACATACAATGTATCCCCTTCCAAACGTGCAAGGACTTGCCGTTGTGAAGAACCTCGGCGGTTGTACTCATCCACATCACGCAAAGCACCGCTATGGTAATCGACATCCTCGGCGTCTCTCCATGGAGATTCATTATTATTCTTCAAAGTACGCTTTTCGACTGTCTTCTTTTCCGATGCAGACTTTTTCTTTGAAGAGACGAAATACATGTCGTCATTCTGAGCATATATGGCAAAAGGCAATGCCAAAATTGCCGTCAGTAATAAGATTTTTCGTGTCATATATATTCATTTTAAATTAAACATGCACAAAATTAGCACCTTTAATTGATTTCTCCAAGAGGAAATTTCCTATTTTTTAGGGGAAAATCCCTCTGTTAATAATTTTTGATATAAATTTGCATTTAATATGAAATATTATAGCGTAGAATTTAGGTTAAGTCCATGCAACGAGGCTTATTGTGATGTATTGAGTGCAGAGATTGCCGCTCTTGGATTCGAATCGTATGAATACAACCAGGAAGGCATTGTCGGTTATATTCCATGCAACAATTTCAACGGTGACGAGTTAAACAAAATATTGTCTGAGTTTCCGGTAGAGAATGTAGACATTAAGTATGAAGTGAATTCTGCACCAGATGAAAACTGGAATGCCTTATGGGAACAAGAAGGATTCCAGCCCATACATATCGATAATCTGATTTGTGTACACGACACCCGCACGGCCGCACAAGACGTTAAGTATGACATAACCATTAACCCCTGTCAGGCATTCGGAACCGGTTCACACCAAACCACAAGGATGTTGTTAAAAATCCTTTCGGAAATGGATTTAACCAATAAAAAGGTAATAGACGCAGGTACCGGCACAGGCATTTTGTCCATTATGTGTTTCATGAGAGGGGCTTCAGATATTCTGGCGTATGATATAGACGAGTGGAGCGTGCGAAACGCTATCAACAACGCACAAATGAACGGTGCGGAAAACATAGAGGTGAGAGAAGGGGACTGCAATGTTCTTAAACCAGAGGACAAAGCGCATTTGCTCATAGCCAACATAAACCGGAATATACTCATAGCCGATATGGAAAAATTTGCAGATGCGCTGCTTCCGCACGGACTGTTGCTACTTAGCGGTTTCTATGTAGATGACATTCCTCTTCTTGAAAAACGTGCGGAACAATTAGGAATGAGGCTGACAGAAACAAGGAACAGCGAAGAATGGGCAATGGTGCTATTCGAAACGGATACTGCGTGCAGGATGGATGTTTGATATAAGATAGCTTGGCACCACAAGCGCCATTACACTGACCAACAAAGTAAACACATCTATCAGCAAGATATAGCCAATGTGTATGTACAAAGGTACGGTTTCAACATAATATGATTGTGGGTCAAGAGAAATGGGATGGAATATGTGTTGGCACAGCATTAGAACTGCGGCCAAAACATTTCCCCAAATAAGCCCTCTGCCTATTATAAAGGCAGAGAAAAACAGGAAAATATGCCTGATACGCTTATTGTCTGCCCCTAAAGCCTTCATTATCCCTATAAAGTTGGTGCGCTCCAGGATAATGATCAACAAACCGCTGACCATAGTAAAGCCGGACACGCAAAGCATAAGGACAAGAATTACCCAAACGTTCATGTCCAACAGGTCCAACCATGAAAAGATCTGTGAATAAAGCTGTTTTATTGTCGTAGAAAGGTACGATGCACCGTAAGAGTCAGTTGCATGATCAACCGCTTCTGAAACCATTTCGGCTACAAAATCTAACTTACTGAAGTCTGACAGCAATAATTCTGCACCGGAATATTGGTCGGCCTGCCATCCCCACAGCTTTTGTATCGTGTATATATCAGTAAAGATAAAGCTATTGTCAAAGTCGGCCAGATTGGTATTGTAGATACCTGTTATAGTGAACCTTCTGGCCCGAACCTTCTGCTCAAAGAAATAGGCGTATACTCTGTCATTGACCTTTAAGCCAAGCTGTTTGGCTATCCGGTCAGAAATCAGTATCTCATTACTTGACAGCGTGTCGGAAAATACAGGCAAACGTCCCTCTTGCAGATGCCGGCAAAGGAAAGTGGTATCATACTCTGTTCCAACCCCTCGAAATGCCACACCCCGGAAAGAATCATCAGTCTTTAGCATTCCATGCTTTTGGCAAAAACGTTGTGCATGACGTACTCCACTCAGATGAGACAGCGAATTCAGTACAGACGAAGTAATCATAATGGGATTATTGTCTAAAGGCTTATAAAGCGTTTCAGCATTTACCACCTGAATATGAGAGCCGAAACCGATAACCTTGCTACGAATCTCGTGCTGGAAACCCAGTGTTACGCACACGCTCAGTATCATGACGCATACACCCACAGCCACACCCAATGTGGCAATGGTAATAACCGGACGCGAAACTTTCTGTTCATCACCATTGTGACGGAAAAGCCTGCGCGCTATGTGCCAAGTATACATGCAGTGGTTTTAGGGGGATGATTATAATTTCAGACCGGGATAGGCTTCAAGCGCCTTTCTTAAGATGAACAGGGCACGGTTAAGATCTTCTTTCTTGAGCACATAAGCCAGACGAACCTGATCCTTACCCGCTCCTGGAGTGGTATAGAAACCAGCCGCAGGTGCCATCATGATGGTTTCCCCTTCATAATTGAAGTCTCGAAGACACCATTCACAGAAACGCTCCGCATCGTCCACGGGCAGTTTAGCCACAGTATAGAATGCGCCCATAGGTATGGGGCTATATACTCCTGGAATCCTATTTAAACCGTCAATGAGACATTTTCTTCGTTCCACATATTCATCATATACCTCTCTGCCGTACTCTTCAGGTTCGTCAAGGCTGGCCTCTGCAGCAATCTGACCAATCAATGGCGGACTGAGGCGGGCCTGACAGAATTTCATCACAGCCTTACGTACTTCAGCATTCTTTGTAATAAGAGCACCAATTCTTATACCACACTCGCTATAACGTTTACTGACGGAATCTATCAGTACTACGTTATTTTCAATTCCCTCCAGATGGCACGCACTGATATAGGGGCTACCGGTATAAATAAATTCGCGATACACTTCATCTGAAAAGAGATACAGGTCGTACTTCTTTACCATGTCACGTATCTGATTCATTTCGCGTCGTGTGTAAAGGTATCCCGTAGGATTGTTGGGGTTGCAGATAAGAATGGCACGAGTGCGTTCATTGATTAGTTCCTCAAACTTCTCAACCTTTGGTAAAGAGAACCCCTCCTCTATGGTAGTGGCAATGGTACGGATTACCGCTCCGGCCGAAATGGCAAATGCCATGTAGTTAGCATAAGCAGGTTCGGGAACGATGATTTCATCACCTGGATTCAGGCAAGCCAGAAAAGAGAACAGCACGGCTTCTGAACCACCGCTCGTAATGATGATATCATCTGCCGAAAGGTTTATATAGTATTTGGCATAATAGCTGACCAACTTGTTGCGGTAGCTGAGATAGCCCTGACTAGGGCTGTATTCCAATATTTTACGGTCAATATTACGAATGGCGTCAAGAGCCTTTTGCGGTGTAGGCAAATCAGGCTGTCCGATATTCAGATGATAAACATGAATACCTCTTTGTTTGGCATCGAAAGCCAAAGGTGCCAATTTGCGGATGGGAGATTCTGGCATCTCGCAGCCTCGTACTGATATTTGTGGCATTATGCAGTTATTCTTATATTATATATAATGTATAAAGGACTTCATCTTTTCAATTTGCAAAGGTACGATTAAGTATGCGAATAAACAAACTTGTTTGATATTTTTCCTTCAGGAAATTTCTACTCTCGGCTATACTTCCTGTATATCATTTTACAGCAGTTAATAGATAAAGTATTTACACTTAAATGTAAGTGCGTTTACATTTATAAGAAATTATTGCTGTCCGGTAAACTTTGTTTTTCTCGCGCACGCGTACACATGCTAAGAAATTGGGCTGGTTCTCTGTGGAGAGCCAGCCCTTTTGGTTACCTTTGTAGTCGCAAAACATAAACAATAACCAAATCATGGGCAAAAGTACACATTTTCTCGGACAGCCGATACTGGGTCAGCTGTTAAATTACCTGAACAAGGCAAAAATTCTTCAATTCAGCCGCGACGGTGGCGGTGAACGTTACGTAAAGAAGTTCAATGCATGGTGCCATCTGACAGTAATGCTTTATGCGGTCATTTCCCGCTTCGACTCCCTGCGCGAAATAAGCTCAGCCACAATGATGGAATGCCGCAAGCTGCAGCATCTGGGCATCATGGAACTGCCGCGACGCTCCACACTCTCGGATGCGAACTCGAGGAGGGACGAGGGAATCTTCGGGAGGATCTACATGGACCTATACCAGACTTACAAGGACAGGTTTTCATCGGACAACCCCTCCCACAAGGTCCCGAAGTGGATGAAGCGGCTGCAATTCATCGACTCCACTACCGTCAGCCTGTTCTCAAATCTCATTTTCAAGGGTGTGGGGCGCAATCCGAAGACAGGGAAGAAGAAAGGCGGCATCAAGGTGCATTCTGTCATCCATGCCAACGAGGGCGTACCGTGCGACATCCGGTTCACGTCAGCCGCAAAACACGACCATTTCCTGCTTGCGCCGGACAGACTGACGGCGGGCGACATCCTTGCAATGGACAGGGCCTATATAATATAGACTTCGAGAAATTCGAGCAGATGACCCAAAGGGGAGTCACCTATGTGACCAAGATGAAGAGTAACCTGACCTACGAGACGCTCTCCAGCACATACTATATGAACGCAAACGGGCAGATGCAGTGGCGCGAGGAGTACGTGGTGTTCCGCAAAGAGGCAAAAGCGAAAGAAACAGACGAAAACGGCGAGGAAAAAGAAGTAAGGCGGACTATAGAGCACAAGGCGCGCATCGTGACCTATGTGGATGAGAAGAAGCACAGGATCACCCGTCTGCTCACCAACAACCTAGAGATGCCGTATGAGAACATCGTGGCCATATACAAGAAGCGCTGGGCCATAGAGTCGCTCTTCAAACAGCTCAAGCAGAACTTCCCCCTGCGCTACTTCTACGGAGAAAGCGCCAATGCCATCAAGATACAGATATGGGTGACCCTAATCGCCAACCTGCTGCTGACGCTGCTCCAGAGGGGGGTAACACATGCCTGGAGCTTTTCGAGACTGGCGACCGTCGTCAGAATCACGCTGATGTACTATATTGACATCATGGGCTTCCTTGAGCACCCGGAAAAGGACTGGGAGCTGGCCTTGGAAAAGGCTACAAGCAGCCCACCAGCCACGGAATAGCGGGACAAGGGGCTTGGAAATGGTGCGGGACTCTGGATTTGCTGATTATAAAGCAAAATCAGAGTGGAAAATCGTGTTTAACGGACAGTAATAGTTAAAGATATACACAAGAAGTACCTGAAGTCCAAGTATTCCCGTCCTGACATAAGGAAAGTGCGGCGTATAGGGATAGACGAGTTTGCGACAAACAAGGGTCATGTCTACAAGAGCATCGTTGTTGACCTTGACACAGGGCGCATCATCCATGTTGGAGAAGGCAAGGGGAAGGACGCATTGGAGGGATTCTGGAAACGGGTGCGGAGGAACAAGGTAAAGATAGAGATCGTCACCTCAGACTTGTCAGCCGCATTCATTGCCTCTGTCATGGAGAATGCGCCCGGTGCCGTACACGTCTATGACAAGTTCCATGTTGTCAATTTGGTGAACGGAGCTGTTGATGCCGTGCGCAGAAGCGTATATGCCCAAGAGACAGACCTTGAAAAGCGGAAGATAATCAAAGGTTCCCGTTGGTTGCTGCTTACCAAAGACAAGGATGTTTTCGATGATGAGAAGAAGCGTCGCTTAGACAACATACTACAGACGAACAAACCTCTTTTTCACGCGTATTACCTAAAGGAGGACCTTGGCCAAATCTGGATGCAGAATAGTAAAGAAGAGGGAGAGAAACAACGCCGCTATTGGTGTGAGAGGGCAAGAGAGACAAAACTGAAACCATTTATAAAAGTAGCAAATACGCTGATGGCAAAACGTACGGGTATACTGGCATGGTATGAAGCACATATCACTAATGCCATTCTAGAGGGTATCAATAACCAAATAAAAGTGATGAAACGAAAAGTCTATGGATTTAGAGATGATGAATACTTCAAACTTCTACTGCTAGGATTAAAAGACTCTACCAACGCTATTCAGGGATGAACCATAATTATTATACTAAATTAATTCCGCCAACAGGTATTCTTAGAACATTATTAATTAAAAACTACATTTCATTATACGAATCATTTGGAATCAATTTATATTTATTATATCTTTGCATTTATAAACAATATTAACATATTTAAATAATTTTAAATGAATATCAGACAATTTTTTAATCCTATTTTAGGTTTAGTTACAGTAATAACTCTGTCTATGATTACCTTCACTTCGTGTACCAAACCTTCATTCGATGAGGATAAAAACACAAATACAGAAAAAGAGTATATTGTTAAATCACAAATATTCATTAATGACCCATGGACTGGTGAGACTCGCGCCATCGGTA
>JAGBGU010000001.1 GCA_017935785.1 Bacteroidaceae bacterium | reverse complement strand
GAGATGTTCAAAAAGCACCCCCACAACCAATACTTTTTAGTTAGGGGGGCTTGCTTTTATCATGAAAAAGTCCGAATCTTTAATTATAAAGGAGTTCGGACTAAGGTTTTGTGCTATTTTGAGTTTTACCGGACAGCAATATTATTAAATATGGGCATTTGGTTTGTGATTGCCAGGAAGATATTCTTCCCCTTTTCTTCGGCGCATATTTTCACGACTGCATAGAAGATGCACGCCTCACATATAACGACGTGACTAAAAAGGCTATCGCTATTGGCCTTACTGAGAAACAGGCTTATATAGCAGCTGAAATCGTGTATGCCCTAACAAACGACAAAGGAAGGACAAGAGAGGAGCGGGCCGGGGAACAATACTATAAAGGGATACGAAACACGCCATACGCGCCATTCTGCAAGATGTGCGACCGTCTGGCAAACCTTGCATTCTCTGCGCAAATGGCAGACAGTTCCAACAGACACATGTCTGAAGTCTATCGCCGGGAACTGCCACACTTCCTTTCATCAATTAAATCAGCCGACAACTCAGACATCAAGTTTTGCGTCCCATCTCAGATGGTTGATGAAGCTGTTGCACTTCTTTCCGAAGTACAATAAGTACGCATCCCCTACCCTCTATAGTGCGATGCTCAACGCACTATAGTCCAATGCCGATCGCAACAGTATCCGATAACCGTCGCAACAGTATGTAATTGCAGACGAATAATAGTCTGCAACCAATATAGTGATGCTGAACAATTATAATAAAAGCCGGAACTCTTTAGAGTAACCGGCTTTTATTATAATTATCATTTATAAAATATTACCAAATATCTTCAGGCTTTTCGGGATTATCGTAGATTTCCTTTGCCACGAACTCAAGGTAGTCCATGTAGAACTCTTTCTTGTCTGAGTCGAGTACAGACTTGATCTTCAAGTAATATGTCTCGTTCGGATCCAAGGTTTGGCGTACAATAATATGGCGGATGATTTCTCGGTTAGCGAAGTGGCGGGCAGTTGAACTGGTATTACCATTCTTTGCTGTAGACTTTTCACCCTTCATCTTCATATTATTACGCATACGCTTATCTACTTCAGCATTGTAATCCTGATCTTCCGTGTCATCTTCCCAACCAGTATTACGTCCGTCCGCACGCACAGTAATGTCCATAGGAATATCAGCAACAGGCAGGTTATTGGGATTGCTGCCAAAGTAAATCTGTCCTACACCACGATTACCGTTTGCGAGCACACGATAGCGCAATTCGTATGTTCCGCGACGAGGAACTGGGGGAAGTTTGAACATAATTTCAAAACGGCCTACAGCTTTCATTTCATCTGCGTCAAGATTACACCAGTCATAATCGTGGGCATTGTAGTATACAAACTTACAGTCATCGTTCAGCACCATATTCTCTGTATAGGGATAAATGGTCTTGGCAGGGATATAAACGTGCTGGTAGCGTTCTTCTGTTGCAGCTTTCTTACGGATGTCATTATTCATGATTTCAGGACAAAGAGACATTCCGTCAAAACGAATTCGGTCTCGTTGCAAATTGTCACGAACCTCATCTGTATACGCCAGAGGCGCGTCAATGGGATAGATACAGCAGTTTTCTATATCATTTACAATTGCCATGCTATCAGAAGTAAGGACCTTACAGCCCACCTTATCGGGGTCGCAGCTTATTTCATCGCCTGTTCCCAATCTTTCCAAATCTCGAACTGGGAAGCGGTTGATACATACTCCCTGGCTTGCTTTACTTTCATAAAGTTTGAAGAGACGTCTTCTGCCATAAGATGCATAGAACGCATATACGGGGATACCAAGGTTGCTCGGGTTATTACGATAATAGTTGTATTCATTATGGTGGATAACCAACTTATTTGCAGGTATCTTCATGGGAAGGATATGATATGTAATCCAATCATGAATCAAGTTGTTAGGTGATTCATAATCCTCGCTTGTGAGCATTTTTAAATCTTCCTCTGAATACTGTTTGTTATCCATAATCCACTGTTCAAGTTTCTTTAAAAGATCGGGATCACGGGGGTCAATGCCCTGACTGCGCCAAAAAGCGTCAGTCTCTGCAAAAATAGTGAATCCATACTTACGGTGTTTAGGTGCATAACCTATGCTACCCTCGGCAAAACCATAGCTTGTCATACCGATAAGATCGGGTATCTTACCACTTTGATACAATTTCTCATACACCTCATCACGCACCTTTGTCAGAGTATCCATCAATCCGCAAGCCTGAATTACTCGGGCAGCTACAAGATAGCCCTCAATCTGCTTGTCCAGAATATTCTGCAGATAATAAGCGGCTGTGATATTGCGTGGAGCAATCACCTTATGTATACGGTGTATAAAACCATTGATAGCGGGAATGTCACGATTAAGGATATCAATAGCACAATCTCCATTAATGTAGATACTGTCCGGATTGTTGTCAACATAGTTAACTGTCAGTTTTGAATCCATCAAGTTACCAATGGACAACTCTGAATTGTTCTCTACAGGGAAGTTAGGTGTTTCAAACAACTGTGTGGCCTCATTACCTCCGTCGATTATACTGTTAAATACAATAACCTTACGGATTGAGTCGAGCTTTGTACTGTCAGTAAATGAAGACCAACTTGGTTCGGCAATCAAAGAATCAAGCACCAAAGTTTTCAGGTATTCATGAATTGCCTCGTTGGTTGGAGCAAAGCAAGTAAAGTTTCCGCGTGCTGCCATAAGTTGCAGGACCGTGGTTTCACTCATGTCGCTGATAGGCACTCGGCCCAAAAGGTCATAATACTCACTATAGATTTCCTGTTTTGACAAGTAACTGGAAATCGTTTCCTCCTTGAACACGTAACGGGCTGATGTGTCAATATTCTCAGTACAACTGTATACTGATAATACGGACAGACACAACAAAACGAGCCTTTTCACTTTACCTATTGAAGTATGCATATTTTATGTATTTTTTGCGTTTTTTAGGATGATTTTAGAGCAAAGTTACACAAAAATACTTTGATTGCAAACGTTTTTATGAAAAAACATTAAAAAAGATAAATATTAATTAAGCTCCGCAGAGCAAGCTAAGGTGCGGTGGGGACTATTCAGGAGAAAAAGACGGCACAATTTGACACCGGTGTATTGACAATTTAAAAAGAATGCCGCTTCGTAAGAAACGGCATTCTAATATCAGACGAGTTCACTCCTTTAACGGCATAACTCGTAAATCATTCTCTCTTAAGGAAGAGACACCTTATAACTCTTCTCTTTGGTGCTGATAATGTAAACACCCTTGTTGAGGTTGGCATCCTTCAGGCTACCCTTATAAAGCATCTGTCCGTTCATGTTGAATATCTGAACATTTTCATTGGCATTAAATGCTCCTGTAACAGACTCAATACCATTGCCACCGGTGGTATCCCATCCGAATACAGGATAACTTCCTTCCTGCATGTCGCAAGTCCAGGGAGCGCCCCATCCTACTACAATGTTCTGCAATTCAGTGAAGTTGCTTCCGTTATAGTAAGAGATATTGTTCTGCTTGTCACCCTGGTTGAAGTCAATACCATTCTGTTTATTGAATAACGCCTTAACCATTGCCTCGGTCATGGGTTCATTGTACAGACGGGCGTTGACAATCTGGAAGTTTGCACCGTTGGTGTCACCACAGTCAGCACCGATACCAATCCACTGAGACTCTACTGCGGGGAAGTTGAATTCGCCTGTAGCATTACCAGTAGCTGCATTGATACCATTTATATAGCAATGAACCTTACCATCTGCGTATACACCAACAAAGTGGTAGAATGTCTTGGTCTTAACATAAGCGCCTGTGGTAGCATAACGATATGCTTTTGAACCATCAATGTCAGTGTGTACCTCAAACTTAACCTGTCCGCTGGGGATAATGTCAAAGCCGAAACCACCAGATTCGGTAGCGCGGAAAGGAGTAATATCACCAGGCAGTCTCTCACCGTTAACAGCAAATGTCGTTTCCATCGTGAAACCGTCTACCAATGCATCCTTGAATGCCTGGTTGTCAGCATAGTGTACTCTCAAGTAGCTAACAGGAGTTGTGCCGTTGGCTTCGCTCAGGAATACATTCTGTCCATATTCCTCATTGAATTCAACCTTGGGTTCGCCTACAACTTCAATCGGGAACTGAGAGGCAGAGATATCAGTAGCAGTTCCATCCTCGTTAAAGATTACATCGAACAGGTCAGCTGCAGGCAATGTAATTTCCTTGGCTGCCATGAGAGGTCCGAAGTTCTGGTCAGTATTGTTCCATACAACGATGTTGTCGTATGCAGAAGCAGAAGTAGCTTCGTCCTGACCACCACCAATAATACCGCCACCCTGGGCTGTGCTACCGGCAGCGTAAGCCTGGCTGATATTCAGTGATTCACTTACCTGGCCAAACAAACCGCCCATGTACTCGGCGGCACCAGTTACGACAACATCAGTATAGCAGTTACGGACAATAGTAGGACCTGCCACGCGTCCGGCCAAAGCACCGGCATAACCAGCCTCTACTGCAAGGTTACCCTTTACCCATACATTCTCGATAACAGTAGTGTCGCGTTGTATATTAGCATCGAAGAATCTTGCATGTCCTACCATCTTGGCTACAATACCGTTGCCGTTAGTGCTCTGAATATTTGCGTTCTCGAAGCCAAGGTTGCGTATGTTTCCACACAAAGCACCGAAGAAACTGTTGTTGCCATGGAAATTGCGAATTATATGGTCTTGTCCGTCAAAGTCAATTTTAGAAGTATTTGCCAAAGCGTTTTCGCTCATGTTGAACAAGGGAGTCCAGCTATCCACATCAGTCATGTCAAGGTCAGTTTCCAGACGCACATAAGTGGTCTCACCTACCTTTGCCAATGCACGTACAGTCTCGAAGTCATTCAATGATGTAATCAGATAAGGTGTCTCTACAGTGCCTTCGCCGGCAATTTCCAGAGGAGTGGCCTTGATGGTCAGGTCCTGATAGTTCAGTGTAATTACATAAGTACCGGGAGCCAACTTCCAAGCACATTCGCCATAGCGGCGTGACAAACCGGGAACAGTTTCACCGAGAGGCAGTTCCACATTACCAGTACCAGTTCCCAAACGAGACTCTGTCCAGCTGTTGGCAAGTGCCCATGCTCCGGAGAAAATCGTGAATCGGCCTACAACAGCAGGATCAGTAGTTGAGGCATTGCCTAAGTGGATTACACCGGTATACAAGCCATTTCCTACGTGGGCAAGAGTCTCATTGGCATTTCTGTCCCAGTAAGACTTAACCAAGTCACCCACTACATAGAAGTATTCAGGATACAATGGCTCACCAACGGGCTCTATTGAAAGGTTCTTGTGATCTGAAGAAATTGTAGCCTTCCATTTACCACCGTATGTATAAAGCCAGTTTCCATTACCCTCAGCAAGTTCGAAGGTCTGAGGCTTACCGGTAACTTCGCGGTAAGCGTCGGCACTGCTGAAGATCTTGCCCTGATAGCCGAAGTATACACCGCTTCGGTTGCCGTAGTCGCCAGATCCAATTCGTGTCAGAGACTCAAATGTACCCTGGTATGTACCGTCTTCCTGGCGTGTAAGAGGATAAAGGGTTCCATTGTTGCCCCAGCCCTGGTTCACCAGGTCACCATATACATAAACAATGTCAATGGCTGCAAGCGTCCTGATTTTTTCAATTTCAACTTCGCACCGCTCGTTAGTCAGAGTGCCCTCAATCATGGCATCTGTCAATGGATTGTAGAACTCGTTCAAGAATGCGTCTACATCTTCCTGGGTGTATACAGAATCCAACAGATCCCAATATGCGCTGTATGCCAAGTCAAGTTTCGTGGCCAACTGCTCATACAAACTTGCACTGGTGCTGATCTTCTGGAGTTCTTCATTGATGGCAATCAGACCATTGTACTTGGTGTTTTCATCATCAGTAGCGTTGAACTCATCGGCAATCTTCTGGATGTTGTTATAGTATTCCATACAGAAGTTGGTTCCTTGAACCTCAGCTGCATGCACATAGGCATCAGCCTTAGCCTGCAAGTCTGCCAATACAGCTGCCATAGCATCTGGGTTCTTGCCCTGATAAGTCAGTTTGAAGTTAGAGAATACAGTCCATTCGCTACTGCTTGTGCGATCGTCACGCAGACCCAGTGTCAGTTTACCATTGGTAACAAGACCATAAACCGTCTGCTTGTAACGGCCGGCCTTAAAGGCAAATGAACATCCCTGTACACTGTTGGGACCATAATAAATTTTGCCATCTCTTTCTGTGGTAAGGTCATAGGGCCAACCGGTTCCGGCAATCATACAGTTCACGCTGTCTACAGCTTCGTCTTGAGAGATAGCATCGGCAGTACTGTTCTTAACGGGAGTTGCAAACTCATTCAAATAGAGCTTAACGGGAACAACCTTATCGTCATACTGATCCCATTCACCAGCACTCCAACGGAACAAAGCGTTTACATTTACCTCATAGATACCGTCGGGCATGTCTTCCATAGTCTGATATACATTGAAACCGGCTGCATCAGCACTGAATGCCTGAGCTACGGGGAACTCAGCCAAGCCCATACCAGAATCAAAGTTACCGGTGATATTCTTGTTGATGGTCCAACCCTTGAAACCGGCTTCCGCTACGTTGGCATTTGCCAGGAGGTGGGTAATGTCAGTACCTTCGGTGATGTTGTTGTGGATAGCTGTTTCCAGCAGTCCCTTTACATAAGCAGCCTCAGCATACAGTTGTTCGCTGTTCAGGGGAGTATTTTCTGTAATGTATACATATCCGCCATTGGGGAATTTACCAGCCTCTTCATCGCTTTCCAGATATTCCTCCAGGAACTCGCGGTCGGGACCGGCAAAGTCCTGATGAGCTTCCAGATAAGCCTTCACCTCTTCTACGGCAGCCTGATAGGAGTCAAAAGCCATGATATTGAACACAATGGAATCCTGCAAAGCGAGCAATCCATCATAAGCGGACATCACTTCCTCGAGAGAAGATGCGCCTTCAACCGCATTTACCTTCTCTTCATATTGTTCTTTGAGAATCGCCTGAGCCTTGGTGTCATCATATTCAAACAGACCGATGAATTGTTCTCCCAGCACGTCAGATCCGGCTTCTGCACTTCCGCAATACTCCAATTTCCAATTATCAAATACACACCATGAACCTGCATGTATAATATAGTCGCAGTACAATCCCAGACGCAGGACATTGTCAGTAACTACCACATAAGTTTCGTTCTCTGCATAGTAGCCCTGGTTTGCCCACTCGGTGAAACCAGCCTGACGATCGGGAACGTACAATCCGTTGGGGTATTGGGCGTCTGTCTCATGTACGCTGAAGCTTTCTGCGTCATCAAGAGAACCCATCATACGACGACGATACATCACACCATTGCTTTCACCATAAACGAATGCACGCATCAGTTCAGGGTTATGGAATTCGCCACCTGCATAGGGGACTTCGTTTGTGTTGCTAACGCGCCACAAACCCTGTACGTTGATACGATAGATACCGTTGGGTACATCGGTAATTACCTGATACATATTGAAAGTATCCACCTTGTTCCACAACTGGGCGCAACCGTCCACGATGTTGGGGATATCACCCTCCCAGCCATTGCTGTTTCCTACAACATAATCAGGAGTGGTTATCAACTGTGTAAAGTCGGCGGGATCCTCTAATGTTGCGCCTTCTGCCTTTGAAACTACAAACGAGCGAACGATTCCGGGAATGGCGTCAATGGCAGCCTGCAGTTCTTCCAGTGTGCTGGCGGTATTGTCATACACAGCCTGTACACTGCTCAGGTCAATACCTTCGTTTGCGGCTTCAGTATCCCAAATGGCATTGATCAGTTCCTCAGACTTGTCAAAAGTCTGCTTGGCCTTGTTGTATTCCTCAAATGCAGATTCTTCAATGAAAGCCCAAGCCACATCTTCAGTAAAGGGTTCGGCATTGAATCCTTCCACATTCAGACCTACACGATTGATTTCGGGGAAGTTGGGAGAAGCAGCCAGATAAGCTTTGTAGCCCAGAGCGGTCTCTCCGTATGCAGAACTGTAGTCAGCCATGTAAACGAGTGCCGTTCCGTCTTCCAGCCACTCAAAGCACCAGTAGTCATCACCGCGGCAAGAACCCTGACCCATAGTACAGTCACCGATTACATAACCGCTGGTAATCCACATGTGGTCCCAAACGCTTGTCTTGCTGATAAAGCTATTAAAGCGGTAAGATACTCCATCCCACTCTTCAGCGTCAGCAGGCACATACTTAGAGAAATAGTACATCTTGGGGTTGGCGTTGTCAAACGTAGCTTCAACATCCCATTGGTTGCCATGGCCGATAAAAGACTCATGAGCCGCAGAGTACATGTAGTACTTTTTGCCCTCTTCATTCTCACTGGGCACTATTTCCGTCGCCTTGAACTGCAAGGGATCGGGCATAACCCATTGTGCACGGGCATAACCTGTTATCATCATCAACAATAACAGGAACATCCATTTACTTTGTTTCATTCATTAAACAAATTAGAAAATTTTTGATTATAAAATTAGGGAAATTTGATGCAAAAGTATAAAAAAATAACGATTATCCACCGATAGAACATGTTAAAAACATCAGTTAATGCCATTATAACTAAAATAAGATGAGGAATAAGGACTCATTTTGGATTATTTTTATAAATTTGCCTTAAATAAAACAATTTATCCATTTTAAACTCAATTTACAGTATGATGAAAAAAATCTTTTCAGGCAGCATGGTGGCATTAGCCGCAACTGCAATGTTATTTACCGCTTGCACACCAAAGCCTGCCACCCAGGAAGAGCAGCCCACCCTGAGCGGACTGCTACGCAGTAATTTCCAGACCGAGCATGCCGGAAAGCAGACTGACCTCTACACTCTGACTAACAACAACGGAATGGAAGTATGCTTCACCAACTTCGGCGGACGCATTGTCAGCATCATGGTTCCGGACAAGGCCGGTAACATGCAGGACGTATGTCTGGGACATGACTCCATTGCCGACTACATCAAATATGGTTACCAGGGTTGCAATTTTGGCGCGCTGATCGGACGCTACGGTAACCGTATAGGTAACAGTAAGTTCACTCTGGACGGCCAGGAATACCAACTCATCGCCAACAACAACGGCAACTGCCTGCACGGCGGAGGCGAGGTGGCTTTCCACAACCGTATGTGGGATGCGAACCAGGCAGACAACAGCAAGATTGAATTCACCACAGTCAGCCCCGATGGCGAAGACGGTTTCCCCGGCGAAGTAAGCGTTAAGGTAACCTATACCCTCACTGACGACAACGCCATTGAGATTGCCTACGAGGCTACTACAGACAAGCCCACCGTGCTCAACCTTACCAACCACTGCTACTTCTGCCTGAGCGGCGACCCCAGCAAGGATATGCTTGACGAGATTCTCTATCTGAATGCCAACGAATACACCCCCGTTGACGAGAATGTGGCCGTTACCGGTGAGATTGCATCTGTTGAAGGAACTCCCTTCGATTTCCGCACTCCTACCCGCGTAGGCGACCGCATTGATGACACCACAAGCGTACAGATTGTAAACGGAAAGGGTTATGACCACAACTGGATTCTGGCTACCGGCGGTGACATCAAGGCCGTTGCAGGAACCTTGTATGACCCCACCACAGGCATCCAGATGGACATGTACACAGACCAGCCCGGTATGCAGTTCTATGCCGGCAACTTCCTGGACGGCAGTTTTATGGGAAAGAAGGGAGTGGCTTATCCTCTGCGCAGCGCCTTCTGTTTCGAAACACAGCACTATCCTGACAGCCCCAACAAGCCCGAATTCCCCAGCACAACGCTTCGCCCCGGCGAAACCTATGCGACCAAGACCATTTACAAATTCAGCGTAAAATAACACCATTATCTTTAACCTAAGAATCCCTTGCACCCTGCGTGCAGGGGATTTTGCAATCAAAAAAAACACTCACACACCTCACCATGAATCTGCATCGTATCATTCCCCTCTTATTCCTTTTCATTACCGGGAACTTATTATCACAAGCCCAGAGCATCATAAAGGACTCCCTTAAGATCCAGGGTCACCAGCGCCACTTTACCATGTATCTGCCCGAAGGGATTCCCCAAGGGGCGCCATTGGTCTTTGTACTCCACGGTTATGGAGGAAACGGCAACATTAATACATGGATGAACGCCGCCGCCGACCGCCACAAGTTTGCGTTATGCGTGCCAGTAGGCCTGAAGGATCCCCAGGGCAAGCGCAGTTGGAACGTGGGTTATCCTTTTCAGGAAGGATGGGAGATTGACGACGTGAAGACCATGTGCACGATGGCCAAATATGTGCAGAAGAAATACCGTCTGAGCAAGGAGAACACCTTCCTTACCGGCATGTCAAACGGCGGAGAGATGTGTTATCTGCTGGCCTATTCCAAACAGAACACGTTCAAGGCATTGGGTTCGCTGGCCGGACTGACGATGGAATGGATGTACAGCGAGCTGGACATCGACAGGCCCATTCCGTTCCTGGAAATTCACGGCACACAGGACCACACCTCCGAATGGTGGGGCGACCTTACAAACCAAGGCGGCTGGGGGGCATACATGCCCGTGCCGTTGGCTGTGGGGACCATTATCGCCAAGAACCGCTGTACCCACATCGCCACTGACACCATCAAGGGTGGTGTGTATTCCGCAAAGGCGCATGAGATCATCCGCCACCGTTATGCAAACCCGCAGACGAATAAAGACGTGTGGCTCTATGAGGTGGTCAACGCCGGACACAACTGGTTTACGGACGATATGGACACGGGTGAGGAAGTATGGAACTTCTTCAAGAGATATTTGGAATAAACCTTTTACAACTCTTTAAAAATACATCGTTTAATGGGAAAAAGATTGTTTTTAGCAGCCATTCTGATGGGCTGCATCATGGGAATGGAGGCAAAAAGTCTGAAAAAAGCCTATAGGAAGTATTTCGACATAGGCGTGGCGGTAAACCTGCGCAACGTGACAGACGAAATGCAGGGCGCGCTGGTGTGCCAGGAATTCAACAGCGTTACGGCAGAAAATGCCATGAAACCCGCCAGCACTCATCCGCGCGAAGGCGTGTATACATGGGAAGGGGCAGACCGCATTGCCAACTTCTGCCGCCAGAACAACATAAAGATGCGCGGCCACTGCCTGGTATGGCACAACCAGTTCTGCAACTGGATGTTCACCGACAACGAGGGGAACCCCGTTAGCAAAGAGGTGTTCTATGAGCGCATGAGGGAGCACATACATGCTGTGGTGAACCGCTACAAGGACGTGGTCTATTGCTGGGATGTGGTGAACGAGGCCATTGCCGACGGAGGCCCCAATCCCTACCGCAACTCACGCCTTTACAAACTGTGCGGCGACGAGTTCATCGCCAAAGCCTTCCAGTTTGCACGCGAGGCCGACCCCAAGGCACTGCTTTTCTACAACGACTACAACGCCATCATCCCCCACAAGCGCGATAATATATATAATATGGTAAAGAAGATGAAGGAGGCAGGGGTTCCAATAGACGGCATAGGAATGCAGGGACACTACAACGTACACTGGGACAACCTGAAGGAGGTGGACGAGGCCATCAGAAAATATTCTGAGCTGGTGGATGTCATCCATATTACCGAGCTGGACATACGCGCCAACAAGGACATGGGCGGCAACCTCGACTTCAAAAAAAAGGCCGAGCAGGCCATAACGGACGAGATAAAGCAGAAACAGGAAGAACGCTATGTAGGTCTGTTCCGCGTATTGCGCAAACACAAGAAGGTGGTCAAGAGCGTTACTTTCTGGAACCTGAGCGACAGAGACTCCTGGCTCGGCACACACAACTATCCCCTGCTCTTCGACAAGGAGTATCAGCCAAAGGAGGCTTATTACAAAGTAAAAGATTTCTAAAACGGCTACCCGTTCTGGCTGCGGAAGCTCTTGGAAACCCCAAACGGCTACCCGTTCTGAGCGCGGAAGCTCTTGGAAACCCCAAACGGCTACCCGTTCTGGCCGCGGAAGCTCTTGGATGCCTCAAACGGCTACCCGTTCTGGCCGCGGAAGCTCTTGGAAGCCTCAAACGGCTACCCGTTCTGAGCGCGGAAGTTCTTGGAAACCCCAAACGGCTACCCGTTCTGAGCGCGGAAGCTCTTGGAAGCCCCAAACGGCTACCCGTTCTGGCCGCGGAAGCTCTTGGAAACCCCAAACGGCTACCCGATTATACAGGACAGAGGCGAAACGATGAGCGGATTTCGTCCATCGTTCAAAACGGAACGCCGCGGTAGAAATCAAGAATCTTGGTGCGGAAGAAGAAGGAATAACGTGCCTGAAGACCGTCGGACTGCGCTTTGGCCAGACGGATTTTGGCCTCCTGGAACTCCGTTGCGGTGGCCTGTCCGTTCTCATACTTTGTGGCAGTCAGAGCAAAGGCCGCCTGCGAGGCTTCCTCTGCCGCCACAGCACTCTGGCACTGCCGCTGTGCCGCCACGGCATTGTAGTAGGCCTGCTGTATTTCCTTGTATATGTCCTTGTGTGTCTGCTGCAATGCCAGCTGCTGGGAATAAAGCTGAACGCGGGCAGAGCGTATCTGATTGCGTGTCTGCAGACGGTTGAACACAGGCACGCTGAGCGAAAGACCGATGTAACGGTTGAAATTGTCCTTCATCTGCCGTCCGAAGGCAGTGCTCTCGTAGCCGGATGTCTTGTAATAGCTGGTTCCCAGGCCGGCGCCCAGACTGAGTTTCGGATAATAACCGGTCTTGGCCAGCTGTATGCTGCGTTCCGCACCCTTTACCCTATACTCTACGGCCTTTATCTCGGGCTTTATGCCCACCGCTTCGGCCATTACGGCATCGGGCAGGGGCAATACCACATCTGCCGCCGGCGGCAGGTCGGGCTTCACCACCGAGAACTCCTCGGGCGAAGGCAGTTCCAGCAGTTGGGACAGGCTCAGCAGGGACAGACGGTAATTGTTCTCGGCCTGTGTAACGGACATTTCATCCGCCGCCGCCAACGCCTTGGCATCAGCCCACTCGCTTTCAGACGCCTTGCCGGCATCGAGCAGTTTGCGTATGCGGTCGGCCTGAGCAGCGGACAAGCGGCATTGCTGCCGGGCCACTCCCCACAGCTCTTCCTGGAACAGGACTTCAAGATAGACCGAAGCCACCTGCAGGCTCAAATCCTCCTGCGCACGGGTCAGGTCGGCCATATTGGCCTCGAGCTGCAGTTTCTGTACCTGTATGTTGCGTGTTATCTGTCCGCCGTCATAAAGGGACATGCTGGCATTGGCACTGAAGGATGTACTCAGCGTATTGCGGTTGACGTATGTGTTCTCTATGGTCAGTCCGCGGCCGAAATTGAAACTTTGCGACGCCGAGGCGTCCACGCCTGGCAAACGGCTGTTGCGGGCAGAACTGAGGCTGATTTCCTGGTTCTTTACAACCTGTTCCTGTTGCTTCAGCTGTATGTTATGAGCCTGAGCATGGGCTATACATTGCTGAAGATCCCATTTCTGTTGGGCAAATGCGCCTGCAGCCAGGAATAACAGGCACGGAATGAGCAGATATTTCTCCTTCATGGCATTTACTCCTTAATCATTCCTCTTACCAAATCGCCTTCCTTCAGACCTTCGCGAACCTGAATGTTCACACCGTCGCTCAGTCCGGTAGCTATGCGGGTACGCTCGTACTGCTGCACCGGCACGCTGTCAGTCAGGACATACACAAACGTGGTGTCGCCGGCAAATTCAAGCGTGGCCTCGGGTATGCCCAGACATTGCTCGGCACGTTCCAGTACAATCTCGGCATTGGCGCTGTAACCGCTACGGATAGTCACGCCCTGTGGCAAGGTAATGGCAGCCTTTATCTCGAACTGGTTGGCCCCGTTCTGTTCCACTCCTTTGGGACTGATGTATTCAAGCGTGGCATCCAGGCGCACATCGGGGAGCGCACCCACCGAAATAATGACGGGTATGCCCTCTGATATACGTCCTACCTCGGTTTCGTCAATCTGTCCCCTGAAAATGAGATTACCCATATCCGCTACAGTGGCAATGGTGGTTCCGTCATTGAAACTGTTGCTGAGAATCACGCTGTTTCCCACCTTGACAGGCACGTCCAGAATGAGACCGTCAATGGTGGAGCGGATAAGGGTGGTGCTCAGACTGGCATTGCTGAGAGAGATGCCCTCGCGAACGATGTTCAATGCATCGCGGGCACTGGACAGCTCAAGTTGGGCCTGGCGGTACGCCACCTCCTGTTTCTCAAAATTTTCCTTGCTGACCACCTTCTGCTCAAAGAGCTTGCTCATTCTGTCATAGTCGGTCTGGGCCTGGTTCATGCTCACTTCGGCCTGGCGCACACGGTGCTCCGCCGCACTGAGATTGCCCATATCAGGGATTACCTTTACCTTGGCAATGACCTCGTCCTTCTTTACCTGCTCTCCGGCTTCCTTGTACAGTTCGGTGATAATGCCGGAAATCTGCGGCTTGATGTTAACTTCGTCGCGCGGTTCTATCTTACCGTTCACAATGGTTTTCTTCTCCAGATCCATCTTGACTGCCGGATGTACGTTATAGACCTTCTCCTTGGGCCTGGACTTTTGGTACAGGAACACAAAAGTGCCGGCAAAAACCATCACGGCGACGGCAATCAACAGCCATCTGAAAATCTTCTTTATCATAGCGTATTCTTCTTTATTTGTTTTCTTTATTTGTTTTCTTTATCTGTTATTTCACTCTTCACGCATGGCATCCACAGGTTTGATACGCATGGCCCGGTAGGCAGGGGCCAGTCCGGCCAGGACACCCAGGAACGAAAGCGTTCCAGCCGCAGCCAAAGCTGTGGAAAAGGTAATCTGGAAGGAATTGGGTTCAGCCGTCGGATTCATCTGGGTGTAAATCTGGTCGACCCCATGCAAAAGGAGCACGGCCATGGTTATGCCGCTCATTCCGGCCAGTAGCGTAAGTACTACGCTCTCGCTCATAACCATGAAAATAATGTCTGCCGGCGTGGCTCCGATGGCGCGGCGGATACCAATCTCGGTAGTGCGTTCCTTGACCGTAACCACCATAATGTTGCTCACCCCAATGACACCGGACAACAGCGTGCCCACACCGATCATCCACACCAGAATTCCAATTCCGCCGAATAACTCGTCCATCATGGAGAACATCGCCTCGGCATTGACCATGTTCACAGCCTGCTTGTCATCGGGGTGTATGCGGTGGGCGCGTTTAAGTACTGCCTCGGCCTTTTTCTGTACTTGTCCCATGTCATAACCGGAACGGGCTGTAAGGCAAAGGATATCCACTCGCGAGCCTATGTTATAGGCCTGCTGCAACGTAGTATAGGGCATGAGCACCGTTGTCGAGGCATTGCCGCCCAGGCTCATGCCGCCCTCGGTCTTCCCGCTCACACCCACTACAGTATAGTAAATGCCATCAATCTGGAAAGTCTTTCCGCAAGGATTCTCAGTGGGAGTGAACAGCTCCTGATGGATACGCGAGCCTATGACACAGACCTTGCGCCGCTGTGCTATGTCCACTTCGCTTATCCCCCGTCCATAAACCAGTTTGGGGTTGTCCACCCGATCATATTCAGGGTACTGTCCGCATATGCTTATGTTACAGCTATGGGCATCGTTTACGGCCGTCCGTCCCCATATACGGACGGTGGGCGTTACCACATCGGCCTCGGGGACAGCATGGCGGACACGCTCCACATCGGGCACCTGTATAGACCACCACCGCCCTTTTCGGAAGCCCTGGTAGGGTTTGCTGGTCTGCTGGCTGAACATGAATCCGGAATTCGAGGCAAACCCTGCGAAATTGGATGACAGCATATTCTCCATTCCCTTGCCGCCGCCCATCAAAAGGAGCAACATGAATATGCCCCAAAAGATACCGAACGCCGTCAGAAACGCACGCGTCTTGTTGCGCATGAGCGATTCTGTGATCTCGCCCCACTGGTCACGGTCTATTCTGATGGGTATCATGCACGCAAAGCTTCAATGGGTTTGACTGATGATGCCTTATGTGCCGGAAAGAAACCGGCAACGGCACCGGAAACTATCATGACAAGCGTGGCCCACAGGCAGGTGGAGATATCTACGGTAGGGTCTACGAAATACTGCAACTTGTCCACTCCGATATCCAGAGTACGGTTTCCCACACTGGCATCCATATACGAGCAGAACGCCACACCGGCAAACATGCCCACATATCCGAATGTGCCGGTAATCACTATGCTTTCGAAAATTATCATGCGGATAATATTCCAGGGCGTGGCGCCCAAAGCCTTGCGAATACCAAATTCGCGTGTGCGTTCCTTAACGGAAATCAGCATAATATTGCTTACGCCCACCACTCCGCTTATAAGGGTGAGCATACCCAGGATCCACAGCGAAATCTGCAGAATGGAGCTTGCGCGGTTCATCTGCTCGTTGTCGCGGGCCTGGTTCCATATCCATACAGCGCTTTGATCCTCGGGATGGAAGGTGTGAATCTTTCCCAGCCCTTGGCGTAAGCGGGTTTCAAACAGTTCGTTCTTTTGTTCCGTATCCAAGCCTTTCCCTGATATCATAAGCTCGTCAATGGCCGTTCCGCGGCCGTATAAGGTTTGAACAGTTGTATAAGGAGTGTAAAGCGTGGTTTGCGAGGACATCTGGTCATCTTCGTACAGACCCACCACAAGAAAATACTTTCCGTCCAGCAAAAGATATTCGTTAAGCAGAGATTTGCCTCGGGGCGACAGTTCCTTCTCCCTTTTCTCGCTTAACAGTATAACCTTGCGCCGCTCGGCCACATCCAAATCGTGAATCATACGCCCGCGGACAATCTTCAGCGATGCCATATCTGCATATCGGGGATGGATTCCCTCAAGTTCCACGCTGGCCAGGTATTCCGTGCCGTAAGAGACCGTCAATCCGGATTGGCTGATAATGGAGGTAACTCCCTTTGTCTCTGCAGGGAAACGGAGATTCACCATATCCTCTGCACGGTTGTCAAGGACAATCCGCCTGCCACGTTCCATCCCATCATAGGCGCGGCTGGTCCAACCGCCCCACACATGGATGGCATCGAAAGAGAAACCGCCGCGGTTACGGTCGAACGTATGGATGATTCCATTACCAGCCCCCTGCAATACGATAAGGAGGAACAGCCCACTCGCTACTGCAATGCCCGTAGCCAAAGTGCGCATCTTGTTGCGCATGACAGAACCCCATATTTCGTAAAGCAAATCCATCGGACGGAACCTCCTTTATTTCATTACACTTCCATTTCCGAACGGCGATGCCGACGGGTCCACATTATCCTCTATCCGTTCAATCAGGCCATCCTTGATGTGTACAATCTTCTGAGTCTGGTATGCCACTCCGCTCTCGTGTGTAACCACCACAATGGTCATTCCCTGGCGGTGCAACGCCTTGAGCAATTCCATTACCTCCACAGAGGTGCGGCTATCCAATGCACCGGTGGGCTCATCGGCAAGGATTATTCGGGGCTGTGTAATCAAGGCGCGGGCAATGGCCACACGTTGCTTCTGCCCGCCAGAAAGTTCGTTGGGGTAATGATGCGCCCAGTCGCGCAGACCCACCTTTTCAAGATACTGCATGGCCAATTCGTTGCGTTTGCGCCGCGACACACCCTGATAAAAGAGCGGAAGAGCCACATTCTCCATGGCGTCCTTGAAAGCAATAAGATTGAAACTTTGGAAAATAAAGCCTATCATGCGATTTCTGTAATAAGCGGCTTTCTTTTCCTTAAGATGACGGATTGGAGTTTCATCCAACAGATATTCCCCTTCATCGTAATCGTCCAGTATCCCCAGAATATTGAGCAGCGTACTCTTACCCGAGCCACTGGCACCCATTATAGCCACAAACTCGCCTTTTTTTATATGAAGGTCGATCCCTTTTAGTACATGGAGCGGCTGAACGCCCTCATATGTCTTGTGAATGCCGGATAATTTAATCATGCTGATGTCTATGTAAGGGCAAAAGTACATATTATAGACATAAATGTCATGAATAAATTACAAAACCTATACACAGACCGTATAGATTTAATAAAAATTAACATTGTTCAGGCTATTAGCGCATAAGTTTTTTACTCCAACCTTGGTCTGCCGGACAAAATCCCGTAACTTTGTCCTTTGCATAACCCTGTTTCCTAAATTAGAATATAGTAATGTCCAGACAAAGTTTCCTCTCACTGGTAGCTTCCGACCTACTGGAGAAATACGGCAAGAATCTGCATCAGATAACCATTGTTTTCCCGAACAAGCGCGCAGGTCTGTTCCTGAACCAGGAACTCGCACGCCTTAGCCCGGAACCTGTTTGGGCGCCGCGCTACGCTACAATGAGCGACATCTTCATGAAACTGACAGATCTTGCCAGGGCAGAGAGTATAGAAGCGGTATGTACCCTTTACCGGATATACTGCGAAGAACTGGGAGAGGAAGCCACGGAAACATTAGACCAGTTTTATGGATGGGGCGAGATGCTACTTGCTGACTTTGACGACATAGACAAGCATCTTGCCGATGCCAAAGGCCTGTTTGCCAACATACATGACCTTCAGGAGCTGTCGGACTTGTCCTACCTCACCCCAGAACAGGAAGAGGCTTTACGTAATTTCTTCCAGCACTTCAATATGCAACGGAGCACAGTCCTTCAAGACAAGTTCCTTTTATTATGGAAGCACATGTTCAGACTTTATTCACGTCTGAAAGATGAATTGCAAAAGCGCGGTTGTCTGTACGAGGGCGCTCTTTTCCGCAGTGTTGTGGAACGGTTTGAAGATTACGGCCAACAGCAGGAAATGCTGGCAAAGCTTCCGCAAAATATCGTATTTGCAGGATTTAACGTGCTTAATGACGTGGAAGAACAGCTCATGCTCATGCTGAAAAAAGAACAACGTGCCCGTTTCTACTGGGACTATGACATATACTATACCCAAGCAGAAAACAATGAGGCCGGACTGTTCATGCGCCACAACCTGAATGTTCTGGGCAACGCACTCTCGGAGGAACTTTTTGACAACATATCCAAAATAAAGGACATTACCTATGTTTCCACCAGTTTCGACAATGCCCAAGCGCGTTATGCCACTACCTGGTTGCAAGGCGAACTTGACCCGGTAAGCAGAAACAATGCCATTGTCCTCTGTGACGAAACCCAATTGCTCCCGCTCCTCCATTCCATCCCGCACGAAGGAGAACCCGGACATCCTAAGGCAATGAACGCAACAATGGGATTTCCGCTAAGAGACACACCGGTGTTCAGCTTTCTGACTGCCCTTATAAGTCTGCAAACAGAAGGATACGACAGGGACAGAAAACAATTCAGACATTCGTTTCTGCGTACAGTGCACAAACATCCGTATTATCACATGACCGATCAAGGTTATGCCGAGCAATATACCGGCGGCGATAGCGAAACGCTGCTGAATTATCTGGCCATGCTCATACGGCAAGTAGGAAAACACTTTGCTAAGATTGAAAAGCCAGACCTTTATGAACAACTGTATATCGAGGCCTTATTTCAGACACACCGGCTGCTGCAACAACTGCTACAGCTTATTCGGCAAGAAGACGTTCCGCTGAAAATGGAACAGGCTACCCTACGCCGGCTCTTGCGCAACCTCATGAACGGCATAAACATTCCCTTCCATGGCGAACCGGCCGTGGGCATACAGATTATGGGAGTATTGGAGACAAGGTGTCTGGATTTCAGCCATATGCTCATTCTTAACCTGGAAGAGGGGAAACTGCCCAAAAGTATCCACGAAAGCAGTCTGATTCCGGCTTCGTTACGCGAGGCATTCGGGCTGACCACCATCCGCCATAAGATTGCCGTCTATGCCTACTATTTCTATCGGTTAATCCAACGTGCAGAACATATTACCTGTGTTTATAACGAACACTGTTCAGGCAATGCACACCATGAAATGAGCAGATTCCTGCGTCAGCTACAGGCTGAGACCAATCTACCCATCCGCAATTACAGAATGACCACAGAGCCCCGAATCAGCGACATAAAGGAACTGGCCGTGGAGAAAGATGCAGAAATCATGGACAAGCTTTTGTCTAAATATGCGATAGGATATAGAAGTGGGATTGCCAAAGAAGTGCAAACTCTGAGCCCGTCTGCCATCAACTGCTATTTAGACTGTCCTTTACGTTTTTACTATCAGTACGTTGCACAATTGCGGACAGTCGACAATCCGGACGAACCGAATATGCAACCCATTCTGGGTACCATACTGCACGACACGGCAGAACTTGTGTACAACCAGATTATGGAACGCTACAACACACGGGAAATCCGTCACGAATATCTTAATCCTTTTGTAGCAAACTTCAAACAGAACACTGCACCCCTGCTCGACATTATGTTCGATGTGCATCTGATTCACCCTGTTGGAAAAGAGAAAGAACGTGAAAAGCGCATTCAGACCCTACTCCTGCCCGGAAACAAACCCAACAATACTTACCTGGGCGAGCATATTATATATTATAATGTAATACTCACTTATCTGACCCAACTATTCCGATACGACTTACTGCACACACCATTTACCATGGTCGGTATGGAAACTGATCGTTCCATAATGCTGCACATTGACAATCCGGCGGGTTCGCTCACCATTCGTGTCGGCGGGCGCATAGACCGCATAGACATTATGGACGGCAAACTCCGTATCGTAGATTACAAGTCTGGAAGAAGTAATAGTCAGGAAGTAAAGAGTCTGGACCAGGTCTTCATCCCATCAAAGAACAGGAACGGCTATTATCTGCAAATAATGCTATATGCTCTCGCACAATTACTGCATGAGAATCCAGAGTATCCCGTAATGCCGGCACTTTTCTTTGTAGGGAAAGCCGCTGATGACAAAGAATATGATCCTTCTCTTAAACTGGGCAATATGGCCATTGAAGATTTCACTGACTATGCAGAAGAATTTCTGGAAAGGCTTAAGACTGTGTTATCCGAGATCTTCAACCCACAGGTTCCCTTTACACAAACCTGCCATCCTGACACCTGTAAAAACTGCCCGTACTACATGCTCTGCCATTAACAAAGGCGACAAAACGGGCAGAAACGTAAACAAATCTAAACGTCTCTCAAAGTATCTTAAACTTAACGGGGAGTACATAATAATGGCATGCTTTTTGATGTTATTATCATGTAACATCAAAACAAGAGATCTATGACACAGACCATAATTACTACATTGAAAGGAGTCCTTGATTCATCCATCGCAATATTGCTTGACACAGCACACAAGGCGGGAGAGATTCTTGACATCAGCAATATTACAACACTTGTGCCGTCGGGCACAAACTACACGCTGTTCTTCAAGAACTACGTCAAATTCTGCACATGTAATGGGAGCAAACAATTTCTAATAGAATCTGTCAATAAGACTCAAGAAGGATATGAGATGGTAGTTACTCCGGTTTGACAGCCATACCTTCACTTTTTCTTCTCATAACTCACTTTATGCCGCGAGCTGCGTAAATGCGGTCCTTAGCTTCTGTGATTTTACTAAATTGAGCAGCAGCTGCCTCCCGTGCTTTTTCGTCTTGTTGCGCCACTTTATCAGGATGGTATTTTAAGGCCAGACGGCGGTACGCCTTACGCACCTCGTCATCAGTGGCACTTGATGAAATACCAAGAGTACGATAGGCTTCGTCCAGGCTATTAAAGGACGAATAAGACTGAGAGGAAGAATATGTACCGCCCAAAAGTTGGTCAACCAAGCGTGCGCCAAGGCCCAAATAAGTGGCAATGAAGCGCAAAGCCTGAATCTCAACAGGAGCAATCGTGGCATCTACCTTAGCCATCTGTATCAGTACCTGCATCAGTTGGATACGCTGATGAGAAGGCATATACATGGCCAGCATCTGACAGCTGATGGCCGCATTTCTTTCCCATTGTGACACGGACATCGATTTCTTTTGCTGGAAAATCTGCAGTATCATCTCCTCACCCCTTCCTTCCTGTGAGCCGCCGAACTGTGTCCGCAGGAAATTCCTTACATATTCCATTTCGCTGTGCATGATACGTCCGTCCGCATGTATCACATGGGCAAACACAGTCATAAGCGCACGTAGCAGGTCGTTCTGCGAATAGGAAGAGCTGCCGTATGCCCTATCGCCCCCCATTCCGGATTTCCCTTTAAAAAAAGAATAGAGGTAATTGTCTATCACACTGCCAATCCAGTATCCGACAAAAGCATACCAGATGCGGAAGAAAAACGGTCCGCGCTGTATGAATCCTCCAAATGCCAATACCCACCTAAAGAAACGCATATATTATATATAATGTATAAGAAAATCTGACAAATCTTCGCAAAGATACGGCATTTTCACAACATACCGAAACATTGGTGCAAAATAAGTACATAATGAAAAAACAAACGAAACACAAAGGAGAACCATAAAGCCATACACGCCAAAGCATAGAAATTGAATTGTTGCAAGAGTCAAGTGAAATTGTTTTTCGGCTTAACTGAAAAAGTTTTTTATGTTCTGTAAAATTATTGTTCCAGCAGTTGAAATATAAATTTCAGCTGCTTAAATACATGTTTCATGGGCTGGAATATATATTTCAGCACATGAAACAAAACTTTCACCTCAGAGAAAGGACTTTTATCGCACTGTCCTGCAACAATTTAAACACTATATTTCCGGGATGTTGTAATATTGCGTTTTTTCAACTCACAAAAGTACACACGAAAGAAGCACAATAATTATTATGCCTTCTCGATCTACGGGAGAAAACCTACACGGAGATGGACGAGGAGGAACGACATTTAGGTTTCTGAAGAAAATCGCCTCGTTCTATCTGCTGAAACCATAGTCTGTGTGAACTCAGAGCAGACGATATGTCGACACACACAAGAGTGATGACGACAACCAACGTTAAAGGAGGACGTTCATTGCCGTCCTCCTTTAATGTTACATTATACACCTGAATCATTTCTCTGACACAGGCTTCATTTATTCCCTACAATTTCCCGGCAATCTTCAGGATCTGTTCACCCAGGCCGATGGTGTAACCCTGGCTGCACCATACCACACGGTTGAACGTGTCGGCGATGAAGAAAACGGGATAATCGCCACTGATGGGGATGCGCGATTCGGCAAATGCCTTATCCAACAGGGTGCGGTCTATATTGCCATACGATACCGTTGCAGGCAGTCCCTGGAATTCGGGACGAGACAGATAGTTGTCCAAATTCACTCCGTCCGTGGCAAGCAGTACGATAGGGCGTCCCCATTGCTCCAGCTTTTCCCTGACAGCAGCCATGTCACGCAGCGCATGGTTGGTGGGTTCGTCGCCAGGTTTGAGGAAACCTATTACATAATATCCGCGGCCGGTGGTGGAAAGGATGGAAGCAACATCGGTCTTTCCATGGGGAGTATAGCGTATTTCGCTGTCGAAACTGCCTATTACCTGCACTTTCTCTTCATCGGTACGCATCTGTGCCTTTACCTGAATCTTTTCGCCCTTCTGGATTGTGAAGAATTCAAGTCGCACCAGCACTCCGCCATTAGCCAGACGTGTGCCTGTGGTTAACAGATAAGGGGCGGCATCCATGGGCAGTCCTTGGGAGAAGAACTGCTTGGCCGCCTGCGGATTCATCTCATAATCCTGCAAATGCAGCTGGCAGTCGGGGGTAATCTTTGACAGGCTATAATGGGTGCTGTACTCGGGAACTGAACCTTCTGCCTGCAGACAAAGGATTCCCTGGTCTGGCTGCACGGAAGATGCCTTTTCCCACTCCACATCGCGCCAGTTCCATTGTTCGCGGGTGCCTTCTGCCCATTGCACCTTACCAGTAACCTCGTCTACCCTTGCCGGAACACCCAGACTGCGCAGGGCTGCTACAAAGAAGATGTTTCGGCTGTGGCTGTCTGTCACACGGTGACTGAATACACCCAGCGGGCTCATGCACAGGTGTTGGGGATTCCTCGTCTCGTCAATGCGTATGCTGTCGCGGGTCCACTGGATCAGAGCCTTTACGTCCATCCCCTTGAATGCTGCAGCCAACCGGACACGCCATGGAGTAAGCATTTCATTGGCAATGCGCAATCCTACGATGTTGCGTGTCCAGACATCAAATTCACCTTCGGAAACCGCGGTGTTGCAGAAATGGTCTTCAAGCACCTCAGCAGTGACATCGCGGAAGTCCTTGCTGCGGAGAGTCTGCAACATTCTGCGGGCAGACTCAGTGGGATGCGCCTTCAGGAAAGCGCTTATGGTGGGATGGTTGGCACGGGCATTCTGGAGGAAGCCGGCATCACCGCCTTCGGCAGGGCGGCAGAATGCGCTGTCCATATAAGCCTGGCGAACGGAATCCTCATAGGCAAAGCGTCTGTTGTTCTCTGCCCGTTGTTCTTCTGTTACGGGAGGCAGGTTGTTACGTTCTGGCGGGGGAATCACATCCATATCTACAGTTCCGCAATAGCCGGGAGCCTTGTCAAGTATAACCGTGACAAGAGAGTCTTTCCCCACACTGGCCTTAAGGAATCCGAACTTACCGTCTTTGGCTGCCCAGACAAGAAGGTCGCCCTGTCCGCAGGTAAGGGATGCACCACCGTTTTCATCGGAGGTCTTACTTACCAGATTGTAGAACTCTGCATAGTTGTACACGCGAAAATCCACTCGGGCGTCCTTTACAGGGGCATTCTTCTCATCCAACACACGAACAGAGAGTCTGCTCACCGGCGCATAATTCTCAGTTACATTAATTTCCGTATAGCATGCAGTCTGCGACATCACTTCCTCCGGACCGTCATAATGGCCGAAAGCCTTGGTATGCATGAGCAGTCCACGGCTGGCAGGAGCATTGAACCACCCCAGGTTCAGGACAGGTTCGGGTTCACAGGCACCAAGAAAATGCCATTTGCCGTCTACCCATGCCTCTACCCATGCATGGTTGTTATCGGTATGTGCCCATCGGGGCGTATAGACCTGACGGGCCGGGATGCCCACCGCACGAAGGGCGGAAACCGTAAACGTACTTTCCTCACCACAACGGCCGATAGCCGAACGTAATGTGGCCAGGGGCGAGCTTGTCCGGCTGTCGGACGGCTGATAGGTAACATGCTCGTGGCACCAGTGGTTCACTTCGAGTACGGCATCATACATACTCATGCCCTTTACCCTGTCTTTAAGCTCATGATACAGGACAGTGCGGGCATCGTCCAGATTTTCATTGTTCACTCTGACTGGAAGGACAAAGTGTTTCCATTCACGTTCGGGGATAGTCTTTCCCCAGGGCATTTCCTCTCGGGCCTGTAATGTGCTCTGTACACAACGCTCCCAATACGCCCGGTTGTAATCCACGCTGTCCGAAAGCGGCATGTAGCGATACAGGAAGTCCAGTGCTTCCTGCTCGGGCGAAGTGGACGTACAGGCAGCCAAGAAGAGAGAGACAATCCCCAAAAGACTACAAGCTTTTGACTTCAGATTCATCATTTTTGTCAAATTAGAGTTCTTACTTCAACGCATCTATGTTCTGCTGGTTATGCAGCTGCTTACCGGCAGCGGTGTACATATAGGCAATCCGTTCGGCATATGCCTTCTCAATCTTACCACGCACCATCTTCATCGTACTGTTTATCATCTGGTTCTGTTCCGTAAACGGTTCTGACAGTACGGCAAAGCAAGTGGGAAGCCAGCGTTCGGGGAACATACCTTCAAAGTCGCCGCCTTTCTTGTATTTGTTAATTTCGCCGTCAAGGATTGTCAGCGCAGCCTTGCGTCCGTCTTCTGTAGAAAGATCCAGACCCTGTACTTTAAGCGTGCGAATGAGCTGGTCACGGTTGGGAACAATCACAGCCGTGGTATAGTTTGACTGGTTGTTGTAGAGCATTACCTGATCAATATAGGGCGACTTCTCCACCAGCGCCTCTTCAATTCCTTCCGGACTATACTTTTCTCCGTCACTGCTGATAAGAAGGCTCTTGAAGCGTCCTTTGACATAAAGCAGTCCTTCCTTGCTCATATAGCCCAGGTCACCGGTATAGAGATAACCGTCTCGCACCGTATCGGCCGTAGACTCAGGATTCTTCCAGTATCCGGCCATCACATTTTCTCCCTTTACAACAATTTCTCCCATTTCGCCCACAGGAAGTACCTTGCCCTCGCTGTCACAGATTTTCAGTTCAATAGGCTTTACCAACTTACCGCTGGAGCCGAAACGATACAGGCCGGGGCCGTTGCTGGAGATTACCGGTGTGGCCTCGCTCAACCCATAGCCCTGGAACATGGGCATTCCTATGCCTACATAGAACTTCTGCAAATCCTTGTCCAAAAGGGCACCGCCACCAATGAAGAAACGGAGCTCACCGCCAAAGTTCTCACGCACCTTAGAGAATATGATACGATCGAAGAACCACACAAGCGGTTTCAGGAACAAACGGAATCCCTTGAAATCCAAGTTGCTGTCACCAAAATAAACCTGACGGACCTTCATTCCCCAGTTGAACAGACGGACTGCTGTGGGCCCCTTGGCACGGATGCCCTGTTCAATGTTCTTCTTGAAAGTCTTGGCAAGCGCAGGCACACTAAGGATGAAGTGCGGACGCACCTCCTTTATGTTAAGGGGAATGTTCTTGAGGGTCTCAAGCGGTGTACGGCCCACCTGGGTGGTGGCTGCCGTTGCACCTACAGACATCATTATATAGAAACCCACCACATGGGCAAAGCAATGGTCAAGAGGCAGAATGATGAGCGTACGCCAAGTTTCGTCAATATTTACCAGCGTCAAAGCCTGTTCCACATTGGCCGTGTAGTTACGATGGGTCAGCACCACGCCCTTGGGGTCGGCCGTTGTACCACTGGTGTAGGTGATGGTGGCATAATCGTCATTCTGGATGGAGCGGGCAACCTGAAGGAACTCTTCCTCTGTATGGGTTTTCAGGAACTCTTCACCCATCTTCAGAACATCGTCCAAAGAGATTTCCTTTTCCTGATATTCTTCCTGTTTGTCGAAGATAATGATCTTCTCTACCATCTGGAGCTTTTCCTTGATGGCGCGGACCTTCTTCAGCTGTGTCCCACTTACCATGACATACTTTACATCGCCATGAATCAGGCGGAAAAGCAAATCGTTACTTTCTTCGAGTTTGATGCTGAGCGGTACATTCACGGCTCCGGCATAGAACATGGCCAGTTCGCCAATAACCCACATATTGCGGCCTTCGCTGAGCAACGCCATGGTGTCGCCCTTCTTTACGCCAAGTGCCTGGAGTCCGGCACCAAGCCGGTATACCTGTTCCTTAACCTGCATGTAGGTTGTAGGTTCAAATTTCTTTCCTGTCTTTTCCAACAAGAATGTATTGTTAGGATACTTCTTTACGGACGCTTCAAATAAATCTACAAGTGTTTTCTTCATTTGTTCCTTATTATATATATTTCTATCTTATTCTTCATTATCTCTTCACTGGGGACAAGCCGGAGCAGACTCAATACCCCATTGCTCATTGGGAACACCGCCCATCTGCAATTTCAGTGTGCCGCCTTTGTACAGTTCGTCACGATAAAGCCAGCATTGGTTTAAAGGCTTGCCGTTAAGCGTTGCAGACTGTACATAGTATTGTCCGGGGCCATTGCCCTGGGTCTCTATGACAAAACGCTTGCCGCTGTTCTTATGCCCCTTAAGACTAATTTCTATACGGTCGAACTGCGGACTTCCCAACTGGTATGTGGGACGTTGGCACACTCCGCCCTGTACATCGAAAAGGCCCATTGCCGCCAGTACATACCATGACCCCAGCTGTCCCTGGTCCTCATCTTGTCCGTAGCCATAACCGTGTTCACCGGTAGTTCCGTAGAATTCATCACAAATCAGACGGGTCCACTTCTGCGTGAGCCAAGGCTTTCCACTAAAATTGAAAAGCCAGCTGATATGAAGACTGGGCTGGTTGCCATGGTTATACGGACTTGCCAATCCGCTGAAGGCATTGACAACCTTGCCGCCGCCGAATACCATGTCACGAGCCACGGTAAAAATGGAATCAAGACGCTGGTTGAACAAGTCTGCCCCCACACGCTCTACAAGACCTGCAGGATTCTGGGGCACAAAGAAGGTATACTGCATGGAATTGCCTTCCTGGAACCCGCGCCACGACTCCAACGGATTGAAGTTGTCAATAAATCTGCCCTCTGCATCGCGGGGGTGTATCAGTTTCAGACTGTCATTGAAGAGTTTCTCCCATCCGCGTGACAGTTCCATCAGGCGCGCATAGTCTTCATCCTTGCCCAACGCCTTTGCCCACTGTGCAACGGCATAGGCACTGAAACTATACTCAAGCGTATGGCTTGCGCTGAACTGCGAACCGCCAGGATGAGTTCCATAGAATATACTGGTATCAAAGGGCACATAACCCAGCTTCACAAACTGTCCTACATCCGTTTTCCCGGCTCCCTCAATACGGTCCTGCCACTCCAGCTCGTTCTTCAACGACGCCTCGTATGCCTTTTCCACATTATAATTGCGTATGCCGCTCTGGTATGCACCCGCCATGGCTATACTCACCATATTGGTCCCCACACCGGAAACGTATTTGCTGCACGCAATGCCATCGCCCAGCCAACCGGCATCCTGATAGACAAGCAACTGACTGCTGATAAAATCACTATAGTATTCAGGATATGCCAATGCCCACAATGGGGTAAGGTTCCAATAGCCACCCCAAATGGCGTCAGTATTGTAATGGTTGTGTACGGGCTTGCCTTTCTTGTCCAAAGGAATCTGTCCTACCTTGCCGTCATTACGGGGATAGGCTCCGTTCACATCGCTGGCCAGTCCACGTCCCAAAAGACAATGATAAAGGCCTGTATAGAATTTTACACGGCTTTCCGGCGTACCACCCTGAACAGAAATGCGGCCTAACTGTTCCCTCCACTTGTTCTGCGCCTGCTCACAAACGTCATCGAATGCCAAATCTTCGGCTTCCGTTTCCAGATTCAGACGGGCATTCTCAACAGATGTATACGAAAGGCCCACCTTTGCCACAATCTGCTGGCCTTGAGCGGTCTTATAGTTCAGCAACATCAAAGCGCCGGGACCTTGGATGTTTTTTGCGCCCTTGCTCCATGCGCTATCCTGAAAAGCTACGTCCGTGCTTTCAAATGGGGTATCAAACTGTGCGTAGAAATACATGGGCACACTGGCTCCTTTCTGGTATTTCTTCACATACTCGGGTTCTGTTACAACATAACCCTGAACCGTCTGAGGGTCAATGACCTCTATCTTTGCGTCACGCACCGCACCGCTTTCTCCCTGACGGTTTCCTATGTTCAGCAGTATATGACTTTCATCACTTGCCGGAAATGTATACCGCTGATATCCCACACGAGAGGTGGCGGTGAGTTCTGTCTTCACACCATAATCATGTAAGACCACACTATAATAACCGGCACGAGCCACTTCGTCTGTCTTCCGGAATGTGCTTCTCCAGCCTTCTTCAGGATTCTCCAGCAAACCAGGCTTTGTCTTGGCTTCACCGGTAATGGGCATCAAGGCTATACCGCCCACCTGGAATTCGTGCAGACAAGGGAAACCGTCTATGCTGGTATGCCCGTCTTCGTATCCGACCGCCTCCCATCCGTCCTTGTTTCCATAAGTACCGTTGGTACTGGCTCCAAGTTTTGCCAGGCCAAACGGTTCTGAAGCCGGAGTATAGACAAACCAACGGCTGTGTACCGTTCCCAGATTTGGGTTTACGTAATCCAAAATATCTTCTTTGTTCTGGTTGCACGATACGGCCATCAACCCACACAAAAGAAGAATATATTTCTTGATTTTCATTTTTGTATCCCTTTCAATCTTTTAAATAAATATAAAACCCCTCCCGAAGGAGGGGCCTATCTAATCTCATTCGGCATACATATCTACAACAAGCTCTCCGAACAGGGTGTTAGCCCAGGCAAACCATGAACGGGTGAAGTCTGTTGCATCGTCCTTGTTAAATGACTCATGCATAAAGCCGGTGCCGCCGTCTGTTTTCAGAATCTGCTGTACACACCATTCCTTTTCTGCACGGTCGTTGGTTGTAAACGCTTTCATCACAAGGCTCATAGGCCAAGGCTTGTTCAAACCACAGTGGGGGCCGCCGATGCCTTCACCAGCCTTGCCACGGAAGAAATAAGGATTGTCTTCGCTCCACACGAACTTACGGGTATTCTGGTAAATGGGGTCATCAATCTCCACATCAGTAAGATAGGGCAGACAAAGCAGACTGGGCGCATTAGAATCATCCATCATCAGGGCACTTCCGTATCCGTCTACCTCAAATGCGTAAATCTTTCCGTATTTGGGATGTTCCACGATTGCATACTTCTGCAAAGCCTCTTCAACCTGAGTGGCCATACGGCGGCAATCAGATGCCAGTCCGTACTCCTTGTTCACATCATTAAGAATAGTGGCTGCCTTACGCAACACACTTACGGCAAAGAAATTGCTGGGAACAAGATAGGGGAAGATAGAGCAGTCATCGGAAGGACGGAATGCACTTGCTATCAAACCGCAGGGTTTGCCGGGATGGCCATATCCCGAATTACTGCGCGTATCGTGCATTGCTGCTGTCCTACGCGTGAATTTATAATTGGTAATGGGTCCGTTCCAGTTCTGCTGGTCCTGGAAAACGCCCAGGATTTCCCGTACGGCCTGAACCCACTTCTCATCAAAGATGGTGGCATCTCCGGTTTTCTGCCAATAGGCATAAGCCAGACGGATGGGATAGCACAAGGAGTCAATCTCATACTTACGTTCGTGCAGTTCCAGTTTCATCTTTGTATTGTCCGACTGCCATTCGCCACCTGTAGGACCATTGTTGAACGCATTGGCATAAGGATCAATCAGGATACACTTAATCTGACGAAGAATTACACCACGGATAAGGCGGCGAAGAGGTTCGTCCTCGTTAATATAACGCAAATAGGGCCATACCTGTGCGGCACTGTCTCTGAGCCACATGGCTTCAATATCACCTGTAATGACAAATGTATCGTCATCGCCACTCTCTCTGCTATAAAATACCGTAGTATCCAATGTGTTGGGGAAGCAGTTCTGGAACATCCAGAACAGTTTGGGGTCTATAGCTGTCAGTTTGTCCTGCAACTCCTGTATCTGGCGCTCCACCGCATCACTACGGAAAAGTCTGTCCTTTTCCTGCGGACGCAAGTCCTTGATTGTACTGCAGACAGCTTCTGTCTTTTTCTTTTCCTTGGCCGGCACTTCTGCCCAAGGATTGTTACCATACATTGCCAAAGGGGTAGCCAAAAGCAAAGTTAATGCAAGCTTCTTCATCTTTCCAATTAATCTTAATTACTTTATTTATACTCTTTCTTACAATTACTACCCTACAAAAATAGACAAAAAACTTTAATTTACAAAAAACAAAAGCTTTTTACGACATATTTTTTTAAAAATATCTGAAATAAAGCCTGTTTATTGGTTAGAAAACCGTTGTATGGCCGTCATATAATTGCGGAACGAGCCGCTCTTCATCAACTGTTTGTAGATTTTCTTTTCAATCCATGTCTTCTGATATTCCCAAAAAGGTTTTATCTGTAATAGCACCTGGGAATCACTCACATATTTTTGTCTGCAGAACTGCAGCCAGTCATCATGCATCCGCAGTACTGCATCGCGACGGTCCGCCCAATGCCATTCCGTTCCCGAAGCGTATTCGGCTGAAATGAAAGGATTGCCTAACAGGCCACGCCCCATCATCAGCCCGGATAATTGAGGGAACTCTGACTCTATACGAGCAAGATCATCCAAGGTCTGCAAATCTCCATTGTACACCAGAGGATGCCTGCATTCCTCATAAAAAGCCCTGAACATCTCCATATCCACCTCTCCCTTATATTGTTGGATGCCGATACGCGGATGCATTGTTATATGCGCCAACGGCAATTCATGCAGTATGGGAAGTACATGGCGCCACTCATCTGGCTGTTTCCAGCCCAAACGCATTTTGACAGAAAAACGCACATCGGGCCTTTGTGTCATTTGCCTGGCTAACTCCTCAACAAACTGCGGTGCGGACAACAGGGCAGAACCTCTGCCCAACTTGGTCTGCATAGGGGCAGGGCAGCCCATATTAAGGTCGATCCGTTTATACCCCTTCTCTTGGATAGCATCACACAAGTAGTTGAATTCGTCCGCTCCGGACGCTATAATCTGCGGCACCAAGGGTACGCCTTCATTATTCTCGGGAAGAATATCCATCATGTCCTTCCTTCGTACACCGCCCTTCTCATACCGGATAAAAGGTGTGTAATAACTGCATACTCCGCCTATATGGCGTGCATGGATACTCCGATACGCATGTTGCGTATAACCTTGGAGGGGAGCAAAATGCAACGGTTTCATTCTTTATGCTACAAAAAAGCTGCGCATAACCTCCTTGTCTGGAGTCTATGCGCAGCTTGTCTTTTATAATATTTTATGGTCAGACAGCATGGAATTACATCATGCCGCCACCCATTCCACCCATTCCGGGAGCGCCCATAGGCATCTCGGGCTTGTCTTCCTTAGCCTCGCAAATCACACATTCCGTGGTCAGGAACATTCCTGCAATAGAAGCTGCATTCTCCAGAGCTACGCGAGTTACCTTGGCGGGGTCAATGATACCGCATGCCTTCATGTTCTCGTACTTGTCTGTACGGGCATTGTATCCAAAGTCGTCCTTACCCTGACGTACGGCATTTACCACTACACTGCCTTCCAGACCTGCATTTTCTACAATCTGGCGCAAAGGCTCTTCAATGGCACGCTTGATGATGCGGATACCGGTTGTCTCATCGGCATTTACGCCTTCCATACCTTCCAAAGCATCAATTGCACGGATGTAAGCCACACCACCGCCGGGGATAATTCCCTCTTCAATGGCTGCACGGGTAGCGCACAGAGCATCGTCCACACGGTCCTTCTTCTCTTTCATCTCCACCTCGCTGGGAGCACCCACATAAAGTACGGCCACACCGCCGGACAACTTGGCCAGACGTTCCTGCAGCTTTTCCTTGTCATAATCGCTGGTAGAACTTACAATCTCGTTCTTAATCTGATTGATGCGGTCCTGAATCAGCTCGCTGTCGCCATGACCGTTTACAATAGTGGTGTTATCTTTGCTTACAGTTACCTTGTCACAGGTACCCAGCATTTCCAGAGTTGCCTGTTCCAGTTTCAGACCTGTATCCTCGCTGATAACCAAACCACCGGTCAGCGTGGCGATATCCTGCAACATGGCCTTACGACGGTCTCCGAATCCGGGAGCCTTCACGGCACAAATCTTCAACTGGCCGCGCAGACGGTTAACCACCAATGTGGTCAGAGCCTCGCTGTCCACGTCTTCTGCCACTACCAACAAGGGACGGCCGCTCTGTACGGCAGGTTCCAGAATGGGGAGGAAATCCTTCAGGTTGCTGATCTTCTTGTCATAAATCAGAATGTAAGGACTTTCCATTACGCATTCCATCTTCTCAGTGTCGGTCACAAAGTAGGCAGACAAATAACCACGGTCAAACTGCATACCTTCAACCACTCCGATTGTGGTATCGCGGCTCTTAGACTCTTCAATGGTAATAACGCCATCCTTGCTCACTTTCTGCATAGCCTCTGCCAACAGTGTTCCGATTTCGGGGTCATTGTTAGCGCTTACAGTGGCTACCTGCTCAATCTTGCTATAGTCATTGCCTACAACCTCGGCCTGCTCCTTGATGCTCTCCACAACCTTGGCAACAGCCTTGTCAATACCACGTTTCAGATCCATGGGATTGGCGCCGGCAGCTACATTGCGCAAACCTTCGCGTACAATGGCCTGTGCCAGTACGGTAGCAGTAGTTGTTCCGTCTCCTGCATCGTCTCCGGTCTTGCTAGCCACGCTCTTAACCAATTGCGCTCCGGCATTCTGGAAGGGGTCTGCCAACTCCACTTCCTTGGCAACAGTAACACCGTCCTTGGTGATATGGGGAGCACCAAACTTCTTCTCGATAATCACATTGCGACCTTTGGGACCCAGTGTTACTTTCACTGCATTGGCCAGCTGGTCCACACCCTGCTTCATCTGTTCGCGGGCATCTATGTTGAATTTAATATCTTTTGCCATAATACTTTATTTTATATATATAGTTAGTTAAGTCTATCTCTGATATTATCCCAGAATGGCAACAACATCGCTCTGGCGCATTACCAGATACTTCTTGCCTTCATGTTCCAGCTCTGTACCGGCATACTTGCCATACAAAACCACATCACCTTCCTTAAGAATCATCTCCTCATCCTTGGTTCCCTGGCCTACTGCCACAATGGTACCCTGAAGGGGTTTTTCCTTTGCTGTATCAGGAATAATGATTCCACCTACGGTCTTTGTCTCTGCGGGAGCGGGCTCAATCAGCACGCGGTCCGCCAATGGTTTGATTGTCATGTTCTATTATTTTTAAAATTAAAAGTTCTGACCTCCCACTTACGAATGCCATGCCACAACAAGCCCTACCGACAAAATGTCAGTCCGACTGACACCTTTGCCATTTGCACCAGAACAACATTATTTACCCGTTTCGCCCTCATTTTCGTTTCTTTATTGTATCTTTGCAGAAAATAATCATTGATGAAACGCTTTTTAACTTACCTGTTAATCTTTTTTTACACCCTGCTGGCGCTTGCCTTGTTCCCGGCAACCCACACGCATATTCCCTACCCCCAACTTATATACCCCGCCACATCACTGCTGTTCGTCCTGTTGGTAGCCTTGTCTGCCAAACTAATCGGTTGGCACGACCGCCCCGTTGGCATTCTGACCACAGCCATCTTTATCGGGTTGTTTTTCCCCTCGTCTGATACTTTCTTCCAGTTGGACTGGAATGCGTTGCGCGAATTAGGCTCGCAATGCATCGTCCCCTTCTTTATCGGGCAGTATAACCGTATCCGTTCCGCCCCATTCAGCCGGAGCTATATACTGATGTTGCTCATGGGCGTTTTTTGCAGTTACACCCACGACGGTATTACCATTCCGCTATGTGCCGGCTTCGTCTGGATGGCCATACTCAATCATGACAAGTTCTTTCGTACAGCCTGCTGGCCAATGGTTATCGGCTTCGTTATCGGCACCAGCATTAGCATTTGGCAGGCAAACAACGGACAGCAGGAGAATTCTGCTGGTTATCTGAACACCCTTTCCGCGCATACGACAGAATCCATCGGCCTGCTTTGGGACACCAAGATTTTTCTATTTGCCATGGGTCTTGCGGCTTACCTTAGCATGAGAAGATGGGGCAGACAGATTTTGCTGCACAATCTGAAAGAGCATCCACTGCTGACCCATTGCACCATATTTTCGCTCAGCACCATGCCATTTGCTCCCTTAGGGCTGGACAATGCCGTAAAAGGTGTATGCTTTTTCTGTATGTTCTGGACTCTCATCCAAGGGAAATCCCTCATAAACAAATATATGCCTTTTGAAAGGGACCAGCAGAGACACGGTAACATGAAAATTTCGTCATAACATGAAAGAATACATCGTCCTGTGCCGGGCAAACGGCACCACTCGCAACAATTCTCCTTACGTCCAGCTGAAGGTGACAGACGGAGAGCAGACCCTGAACATTTCTGTATGGGATGTCCCTGCCCATGAAGGCCCCGGAGTGGGGCAACTGGTACAATTCCTGAACATGAAAGACTACATGGGCAAGAAATCATGCGGCAGAATGGAAATGCTTGAAGGGGTGATTGCCGGTGAAGACCACCCGCTATACAACCAGATTCCACGTCCCATTACCCGTAATGTATGGGAACATACCATCCAACAGTTGCTTACATATTGTGAAGAGGAGAATCTGATGGCCGTCATCCGCGAATTTGCGGACAAGCTGTATGCCCCTTACAGCCGCTATCCGGCCGCAACAAGCGTACATCACGCTTATCCCGGCGGACTGCTCAACCATACCCATCAAATGTTACATATGCTACAGGGGCTGTATCCCTGCCTGCCTTATCCCATCAAAGCCGAGCGTTGTATCCTTGCCATTCTTTTTCACGACTACGGCAAACTGTTTGAATACAACACTCAGGGTGACACCCTTCCCGAAATGTATTTGCTGGGACACATTTACATCGGGGCGCACAAACTGCAAAACGAGCTGGAAAAACGAGGCATAGACGCGGAAGAGACCAAACGGATTGTGCATTGTATCCTTTCGCACCACGGAATGCGGGAATACGGCAGCCCTGTATTGCCATGCATTCAGGAGGCTTCCATTGTAAGCTATCTGGACAACATCAGCGCCAAGACTGACACCATAGATGGCGCAGGAGAAATGGAATATGTGAATGCCTTAGGCACGCATGTCATAAAAGGATGACTTTTAAGAGACATCCCTACAAATGATGTTGGGGACCGGTGGGTTGCAAATGCATCTCTTCCGGTCCGTCATTTTTCTTGCCGTCCTTCTTTTTACTGCCTTTTCCGCCAAACTTGCCAAAACGGTACATCAGCGAGCATACCACATACTGGTGTACCATAGCCGAGCGCGAGTCTGTTCGCGCAGACTCCGTAATGCGTCGCGACACTTCATCACGCTGGTTCAACAAGTCATAGGCTCTTACCGTAAGTATCAAGTTACGTTGTTTCAGGAAAGACTGGCTAAGTTGCACATTCCACAACAGCTGGTCCGTATTCATATTGGCATCGGCATATCCTCTGCGGCTCCGCATCTGTATGTCTGTACTCAGCGTCATTCGCCAGGGCAGTTTCCAAAGAGCCTCGCCGCCATAACTGAAGATATATGTGTCCAGATCGCTCGCCGTAGAACTGGTGCTTCTGCTATGGTTATAGCGTATAGACCCCTTTACGTTTGCCTCAAAGTTCTCGTCATGATAGGTAAAGCGTGCCGATTCGCTCAGATGCATTCCCCTTGTCCTGTTTTTAAGGGTGGTCTGTTTCTTGCTCTGGTAAACGTATCCCACCGCATTTGTCATGCTTCCGCTGGTACTCGTACTCATGCGGAAACGCTTGTCGCCCTTAAATGCCGTATTGAAGTTGAAGCCGGCTCTGGCACTCCAGTTTCCGTTCACGTTCTCCGGCTGGGTAATGCGTCCGCCCGTCTCTTCGTTATATTCCGTCTTGTTGGTCACGCTGTTCTGCGTAAGCATATATTGCATATCGGCAGAGAAGGCCCGTTGCAGTTCAGGAATGCTCTTTTGGTAATCCACACGCATATTCTGCGTGTACGATGGTTTCAGATTCGGATTTCCCAATCTGATATTCAGCGGATTGGCATTGCTTAACGTATCCGGTATCAGGTCTGTGATTCCCGGCTGTCCGGTGTTTCCTCCATAACGGATACGCAGTTGTTCCAGTTTTGAGAAGCGATAGCGGAAGTTAACCGTAGGCGAGGCGTTCACAACATGGCGTGTCACGTCATAGCTCTTATAGCCCTTGGTGTAATCCACCGAGTTGATTTGCGGTTGCACATTTACTCCTGCCGTCAGCCTGTACTTTGTCCGTACAATTCTATACTGCAGGTCCACATTGTGATTCTGGTAAGTATTGGTCGTATAATTGCACTGGGCCTGGTCCAATGTACTGTATTCCCTGAAGTCGCGATAATTACCCAGTCCCACGCCAAGCTGCGCGTTCATAGGGTCAAAGATGGAACTGACGTTACGGTCATTGTCCGTAAAACGGTAATTGTAGTTATAGCTCATCTGGATATACATCTGGTCGCCCACCGGCTCGGTATATGACAGGCGTCCGCCCACATGCCAACTTTCCGACAACGATTCGTTATACTGCGTCTTGTGATAGACGGAATCTTCGCCGGAAATAGCCAGTATCTTGTAATAGTCCACCTGATTGTACGAATCGCGGTTGGTCTCTCCCTTTGAAAATCCTCCGTTGGCATTCAGGGTAATGTTGCGTCCTTTTTTGCGCAGCTTGCGGTTAATCTGTATGGAGGCGCTGCCGTTCATGCGGTCATTCTCGTTAAAGCTGGCATCGCGGCGCTGGTTCACGCCAATCAGCGGAGCCAGTTTGTCCATCTGTAGCAACGGGTTGGTAATGCCCTCCACTGCATAAGGGTTGTCATCGAAGGTGGCATTGGCGCTCCTTGACGTGCTTTCGCTTCCGTTGATTGAGAAATTGGGGCGGAAGTTTATGTCGGTCATGCTGTCCGGTTCCCATTCCAACTTGAAATTGAAACCCATATTCCGGTTACGGTTGCTGCCGCTGCTGGCCGAATTGCTGTACGACTTTCTTACAAACGACTGGCTGTTAGACGTTCTGTCATTGCTTCCCTGCCCAAAATCGGCATGCAGACTACCGTCCACTTCCAGGTTCTTCTTATCCAGGCTGATGTTTACTCCGCCTTCCTGACGGTCTGTCATACCGTCTCCGCGGGTATTGTTGGCATTCCCGATTACCGAGAACTTCTGTTTACCCTCAAAGCGGTTTACATTGGTACGGCCATGATACCGGTCGGACGAGCCGTAACCGCCTTCCAACTGGCCGAACCATCCTTTCTTCTTGTTCTTTTTGATTGCCAGGTCGAGCACCGTCCTGTCGTTCCCGTCATCAATGCCGGTCACCCTGGCCAGGTCGCTCTGCCGGTCATAGGCCTTTACCTTATCTATTATGTCTGCCGGCAAGTTCTTCATCACCAGTTCACGGTTGTTACCGAAGAACTCCTTGCCGTCCACCAGTATCTGGCTTACCGCCTTGCCGTTCCACGTCAGGCTTCCGTCTTCCTCTTCCACCATTCCGGGCAAGCGTTTTACCAGGTCTTCCACCATTGACCCTTCGGGCAAGGCAAAGGCGTCGGCATTGTACATCACCGTGTCTTCCACCACCGTCATTTCCGGCATCTGGCCGCTTACAACGGCCTCGGCCATCATCTTCTCCTCTTCGCGCATCAGGATGTCCTGTGTCTTGAAGTTGCCCTTCTTTTCGGTCAGGTCCAGCTTGAAACTCTGGGTCTTGAAGCCCATGAAAGACACCTTCAGCACATAGATGCCCGGACGGACATTATCCAAAAGGAAATCTCCGTTCTTGGCCGTATTATGCCCGCCGGCCAAAGTGCTGTCCGGCTTATACAGCCTGACCGTAGCTCCCTCAAGCGGCTGCAGGGTCTCGTTCTCAAATACCGTACCCCTTACGTTGAGCGCCTTCTTGTCCGGCTTTTGTCTGGCCTCGGTCCTGTCCTGTCCTTTTGCGGACTTTTTCTGTGCAAGTCCCACTTGCGGAAACAGACAAAACAACAGCATTATCGTGACAAATATTTTTCCCATTCTTGCTTTTCGTAATAATAAATATTGTCTGCAATATGACCGCACTACTGCATATACGTTTAAATAATAGCTGTATTTTGGCATAAATGCCTTCAAAGGTAAAGATTTTCTCAAAAAAAAATTATAACTTTACAGCATAAAAGTTCAAAATAATCAAGAATTTTAACCCACCATGAGCGAAACAACTTTTTTCCTGGCCGTAGACCTTGGCGCCACCAGCGGCCGTACCATATTGGGTTCCATTGAGAATGGCAAACTTAGCCAGCGCGAAATGACCCGTTTTTCCAACCCCATCATACAGCAGGGCGGTCATTTTTTCTGGGACATCTATGCCTTGTATAACGAAATCATACGCAGTCTGAAGACTGTGGCAGAGGAGGGAATCCGGCTGACAAGCATCGGTATTGACACCTGGGGTGTGGACTTCGTATGCATCGGCAAGGACGGAGGCATCCTGCGCAACCCCTATTGCTACCGCGACCCCCATACAGAAGGGGCCATGGAAGAATACTTCAAGCTGATTCCCAAGGAAAAGGTCTATGACAAGACCGGCATCCAGTTTATGAACTTCAATTCCCTCTTCCAGCTGGCCACCATGCGCCGCAACAACGATTCTGCACTGGAAGCGGCGGAAAAGATTCTCTTTATCCCCGATGCCCTGATGTATATGCTTACCGGCGAAGCGGTTTGCGAATATACCATACTCTCCACAAGCCAGATGCTCGACCCCAGGACCAAACGTATCGACTCCGAACTGATCGGTGCCATCGGTCTTCGCGAGGAACAGTTCGGCCGCTATGTAAACCCCAGCGACAAGGTGGGAGTGCTTACCCCTGAGATTCAGAAGATGACCGGAGCCGGTCCCGTTCCCGTTGTGGCCGTAGCAGGCCATGACACCGGAGCCGCCGTGGCTGCCGTTCCCGCACAGAACCAGAACTTTGCCTATCTGAGCTGCGGCACCTGGAGTCTGTTGGGTATCGAGACCAAGGATGCCATCATCAACGAAAAGAGCTTCCAGTACAACTTTACCAACGAAGGCGGCATTGAAGGTACAACCCGTTTCCTAAAGAACATCTGCGGAATGTGGCTCCTGGAACGCTGCCGCCAGGAATGGACAGACGCGCCGGCTGATGTAAACCAGATAAACAGCGATGCCATGACCGCTCCTGCCTTCCGCTCGCTCATCAACCCGGACGACCCGCGCTTTGCTAATCCGGAGAGTATGACCAAGGCCATCAGTGAATTCTGTCAGGAAACCGGGCAGCCGGTGCCGCAGAACTACAAGGAGTTTGCCCGCTGCATCTTTGAGAGTCTGGCCCTGCGCTACCGTCAGATACTGGACTATCTGCACGACCTGGCTCCCTTCCCCATTGAAAAGCTCCACGTAATCGGCGGCGGCACATACAACCGCCACCTCATGCAAATGGCGGCAGACAGCATCGGCATGCCGGTGGTTACCGGACCCGTGGAAGGAACCGCCATCGGCAACATCATGCTGCAGGCCAAGGCGGCCGGCATGGTGGACGATATGTTCCAGATGCGCAGCATCATTGCCAACAGCATCGAAACCCGCACATATCTGCCACAGGACACATCTGTTTGGGAGGAACCCTACAAGCGTTTCCTCGCCATGCAAAATTAATTTCCTCCCGAGGAAAAAATCCGATTCATAAATAGTACTAACCATAAACATAAAGAAGAACATGAAAGAAACACTTGTAAAGAAAGCCTATGAGGTGGCTAAGGAACGCTATGCCGAGATTGGCATCGATACCGAGAAAATACTGGAACAGCTCCAGAACTTCCATCTGTCAATGCACTGCTGGCAAGCCGATGACGTAAAGGGATTCGAGATACAGGCCGGCGCACTTAGCGGAGGCATACAAAGTACCGGCGACTTCCCCGGAGCCGCACGCAATATCGACGAATTACGTTCGGATATCCTTAAGGCCAAGAGCCTGATTCCCGGAAACCACCGTCTGAATCTGCACGAGATCTACGGCGACTTCAAGGGAAAGGTAGTGGACCGCGACGAAGTAACCGTTGAATACTTCCAGAGCTGGATTGACTGGGCAAAGGAGAACAACACTCTGCTCGACTTCAACTCCTCTTCTTTCTCTCACCCCAAGAGCGGCAACCTCTCTCTGGCCAACCCAGACGAGTCTATCCGCAAGTTCTGGGTGGAGCACACCAAGCGTTGCCGCGACATTGCCAACGCCATGGGCGAAGCACAGAACGACCCCTGTATCATGAATCTGTGGGTTCACGACGGCTGCAAGGACATGAGCGTAAACCATGCCCTGTACCGCAACACCCTGAAAAAGTCGCTCGACGAAATCTTCGAGAAGGAGCAGCCCATGATGAAGGACTGTATAGAAGGTAAGGTGTTCGGCATCGGGCTGGAAAGCTTCACCGTAGGCTCTCACGACTTCTATACCGCTTATGCCGCCAAGTATGACAAGATACTGACCATTGACACCGGCCACTACCATCCCACAGAATCTCCTGCAGACAAGGTAAGCGCCGTGCTTCCCTTTGTAAAGGAACTGATGCTCCACGTCAGCCGCCCCGTACGCTGGGACTCTGACCACGTTACCATCATGGACGATCCCACACAGGAACTCTTCTCCGAGATTGTGCGTGCCGACGCTTTGGACCGCGTTCACTACGGACTGGACTTCTTCGACGGCAGCATCAACCGCATCGGCGCTTACGTCATCGGTTCACGCAGTGCCCAGAAGTGCATGCTCCGCGCCCTGCTCGAACCCAAGGAGCTCATCAGCAAGCTTGAACTTGCCGGCGAGGGATACAAGGTTCTCACCCTGCTCGAGGAACAGAAGGCCATGCCATGGCAGGCCGTTTATGACGAGTTCTGCGTGCGCAACAACGTACCCGTAGGTGCCGACTTCATAGCCGACATTGACCAGTATGTGGCTGACGTAGTGTCAAAACGCGCATAATTCCTTTGCATAAACCCACACAGAATGAAGAGTCCCTGTAACTGCCCGTAGCGGACATACGGGCCTCTTCATTCTTCATTATTCATCTTCATCATTTCTATCTTATGGAAATCATTATCGGACTTATCATCATTGCCATCGGTGCATTCTGCCAGTCAAGCAGCTATGTGCCCATCAACAAGATAAAGGAATGGTCCTGGGAATCCTACTGGATTGTGCAGGGCCTCTTTGCATGGCTCATACTTCCCTTCCTTGGCGCACTCCTGGCCGTGCCCGAAGGACGCAGTTTGTTCGAACTCTTCACTGACGCAAATGCCTTCAATGTGGGCATGACCATCCTCTTCGGCGTGCTATGGGGTGTGGGCGGACTTACATTCGGACTCTCCATGCGCTACCTGGGCGTGGCGCTGGGCCAGAGCATAGCCCTGGGCACCTGTGCCGGACTGGGCACCATCCTGGGCCCCGTATTCCTCAACTTCTTCTTCCCCGAGCAGGATCCGCTGTCCAAGCTCACCTCTGCCGTTATCATCGGAGTGGCGGTTACGCTCATCGGCATTGCCATCATCGGAGTGGCTGGTTCCATGAAGAGCGCATCGCTGTCTGAAGAAGAGAAGAAGCAGGCCGTAAAGGACTTCAACTTCCCAAAGGGACTGGCCATTGCACTGCTGGCCGGCTTCATGAGCGGCTGCTTCAATGTAGGACTCACCTTCGGAGCCTCCATCACCTTCCCCGAGACCGACGCCATGTTCCGGGGACTGCCCGCCACCTTCCTGGTTACATTGGGCGGTTTCTGCACCAATGCCATCTACTGCTTCTATCAGAACAGCAGGAACAAAACATGGAGCGACTATGGCAAGACCGATGTATGGGGCAACAACCTTGTATTCTGTCTGCTGGCCGGAGCCTTGTGGTACAGCCAGTTCTTCGGTCTGTCATTGGGACAGGGCTTCTTGGTTGATTCGCCCGACCTCATGACCTTTTCCTTCTGTATCCTCATGGCACTCAATGTTACGTTCTCTAACGTATGGGGCATCATCCTGAAGGAATGGAAGGGTTGTTCGCCCAAGACCATTGCCGTACTGCTGCTGGGATTGTGCATTCTTATCATCAGCAGTTTTGTACCCCAGCTGCTCGCATAATATATTATATTAATAAGGTATATACATTCAAAAACATAACAGACACATAAAGATGAGTAGTATATTAGACGGACGCCCCGGACTGGCTGCGGTTATAGACCAAGTGGCAGAGGTAACCGGCTATCTGTGGCAGAAAGGATGGGCCGAGCGCAACGGCGGCAACATCACCGTAAACATAACCGAATTCGTTGACGACGAGATAAAGGCCATGCCGGCGATAGCTCCTGCAAAGCAGATCGGCAAAGTACTCCCTTATCTGAAAGGCAAATACTTCTATGCCAAGGGAACCGGAAAACGAATGCGCGACCTGGCACGCTGGCCCATGCAGAACGGAGCAGTCATCCGCATTTGTGACGACTGCGCATCGTACGAGATAATTGCCGACGAACCCGTGATGCCTACAAGCGAGCTTCCCTCACACCTGGCCCTGCAGAACTATCTGCTCGAGACCGGCAGCACATACAAGGCTACGCTCCACACCCACCCCATCGAGTTGGTGGCCATGTCGCACATCCGCCGTTTTCTCAAGGGCGACGAGATGACCCGTGTCCTCTGGTCAATGATTCCTGAAACACTGGCCTTCGCCCCATTGGGCATAGGCATAGTTCCCTATTACATCCCCGGTTCCATAGAACTGGCCGACGCCACATTGGAGCAGATAAAAACTCACGATGTAGTATTGTGGGAAAAGCACGGAACCGTGGCCGTAGGAACCGACATCATGGATGCGTTTGACCAGACCGACGTGCTCTGCAAAGCGGCCAACATATATATGTGCGCCCGCAACATGGGCTCTGAACCAGACGGAATGACCGAGGCGGACATCAAGGAGATACAGGATGTATTCAAATTGCCCAAGGTTAGGCCTTGTTAATCCCGTAGTAAGCGAAAAATCCTTACACAAGAATATGGGAAAAGTAACACTTAAGTGTTTCTCCGGAAACAGTTAAGTGTTTTTCGGAAAAGACTTAAGTGAAACTCAAGAAACACTTAAGTCTTTTTTCCGTCAGTTTTATGTCGCGGTATTACCATATCGTATCTTATTGATTCTGCGCCGGTTGCTAATCTTCCTATTTTATTTCCCCTCCCCAAAATCGCCTTTTCTTGTTTTTTGACAAATGTGGACAATGACACACTGATGACACGGATACGACAGATGACCACAGACTTATTTTTTTGACAGAAGAACATAAGCAATTTGGCCAAAGTAAGAAACAGGAAACGTCAACACATTCAACACCCATTACTCTAAAAACTATGTTCTTTTGTTCTTCTATATAACAAAAGACGACAGTACAGAGTTGATGGTCATCCTGACCATACCTCATTCAAAAAATATAAGATGTTTTCGATGAGCGAAGGCGAATAACTCGTTTCAGCATCTCACTGCGAGCCTTTACTTACCCCCTTCCCTCGGTGAGATCCTGAAACAAGTT